>SYIB01000337.1 GCA_005798965.1 Planctomycetia bacterium | reverse complement strand
TCCCGTCGCGGTGGCACCGGGGTCGACCGCGACCATCACGCTCGCGATCACCGTCACCGACGGAGTCGACAGCGAGACCGATGTCGATTCGATCGTCGTGGCTGCCGACGGCAATGGCCGGTTCACGATCAGCCCCAACCAACCGCCGCATGACGGGGCCGTGATCCAGGAAGGCCGGTTCGGGTTCGGTGGTGGCACCTTGCAGTACGACTTGTTCTGTTCCCCGGTCTTCGGCTGCATCCCCGTGACCGTGAACCTAGCCGGGCTCTCCGCAACGTTGGTGGCACCGTCGCAAGCGACGATCGTCCCCTCCGGACGCGCGGATTTCGGGACCACCTGGCGCGTGCAGGGCAACTACACCATCACCAGCCCGCTCTCGTCCTCGGCGGGTGCGATCGACGTGAACTCGCTCTCGCCCTTTGGGGGAACATTCGCCATCGGCGGCGGATTCATGCAGGTGTCGCAGCTGACGATCGGCGCCATCAACAGTCAGACCACGGTCGATGCGCTGCCCGGGGTCACCTTCCTGCTTCGCACCGAGGTGGCGTTCGGCAGCACCACCATGAACGGAACCTATGCGCCGCCGCCGCCGAACGGCTGTGGCAGCGCGGGCAACTGTGGCCTGGAGCACCAAGGCCCCGGTTGCAACGACATTGCCTGCTGCTCGGCCGTGTGTGCCGCGGATCCGTCGTGCTGCGCCTCGGACTGGGATGTGCTCTGCGTGAACCAGGCGGCGGCGCTCTGCGGCATCGCTCCCGAGAACGACAACTGCGCCGCGCCGAGGCCACTCTCCTTCGGCCGCTTCCCGTTCACCACCCGCAACTGCAACACCGACGGTGGATTCCTCATCACGGAGTGCCAAGATGTCCAGACGGCGGGAGCATTCACCAATGATGTGTGGTTCGTCTGCACCGCTCCGTTCGACAACGGCATCGCGGTGTCGACCTGCGGCCATGCGGGCTTCGATACCCGCATCGCCGTCTACGACGCGTGCGGCGGCATGTTGCTCGCCTGCGGTGACGATGCAGTTGGCTGCTCCGGGGGAACAACGCGCGTTGCATTCCAGGGGATCGCCGGCCAGACGTACCTGATCCGAGTGGGCGGGAAGAATGCATGGGGCGAGGGCGAGATCGATCTTGCGCTCACAGATGTCACGACGCCATGGCCAACAACCGTTGCGGCCACCTGGGCGGCATCGTCCGGCGGCAATGGCCACTCATATGCGGTGCTTTCGTTCGCCTCGCCAACGAGCTTCGCGCAGGTCGCCGACCGGGCGACCGAGCTGGGTGGCTACCCCGCGACGATCACCAGCCCGGCGGAGCTTGCCTTCGTGCGCGGCGGCGTGCGGATCCCGCAGTTCGGTGGATCGACGGCCATCGGGCTCGTGCAAGGTCCGGGTGACGAACCTGCCGGTGGCTGGGGATGGATCACCGGCGAGCCGCTGGTGTGGACGAACTGGAACATCGGCGAACCCAACGATGCCGGCGGTGAGGACTTCGCGAGCATCTATCCCGACGGAAGCTGGAACGACCAGGGTGAGCTCTTCCGCTACGCGCTGATCGAGTTCGATGCGCCACCTTCATTGCAGGAGTGGACTTGGAGCGAGGATCAAGGCGGTGCGGGGCAGCGATACCGGTCGGTCATCGCACCGATGTGGGTGAGCTGGGAACAGGCAGCCGCATCAGCCGAGGCGATCGGCGGCACGCTCGCGGTGCTCGAGACGCCTGCGGAGGCGGAAGTGGTCTTCCGTGAACTCGTGCAGTTTCCAGCGCTGTGGAGCATGACCGCCTACAACGGTGGTCCATGGGTCGGGCTGCGCAAGAACGGCGATTCGGGCCAGTGGACCTGGCTTGGCGGATCGCCTCTTGCATGGAATCCATGGAATCCGGGCGAGCCAAGCGGTTTCGGTGACGCGGCGTGCTTCTTCTCGTTCCAGTCCGGGCCCGGCATCGGGCTCGATGACACCTCGACCGGCAACCAGCGCAGGGGTTTCATCGTCGAGCTGCCAGCCAAGCCCTCGTGCCCGGCCGACATCAGTGGCGATGGTCAGGTGGGAGGCAGCGACCTTGCGCAGTTGCTGGGCGCGTGGGGTTCGTGCGGCTCATGCCCCACGGATCTTGACGGCGACGGCATCGTGAGCGGTCCCGACCTGGCGATCCTGCTCGGCGGCTGGGGCTCCTGTCCCTGAGCGAGGCCACCGCCGAGGTAGTGCTGTGGCTCGGTCTTGCACGGGCTTGGGGTCGGTGCAGGAAAGCGGCAGCGCCGCGCAGACCGACTCTGGAACGACGAAGCGGAAGGCGCTGGGGCCAATCGGTTCTGGTTGATGAGCGGAAGTGAAGGGATTTGAGGCCGGCGCAGCCGGCCCAGAAGCCCGCGAGGCCGCAGGCCGCAGCGGCGCGCAGCGCCGCGCAGACCGACTCTGGAACGACGAAGCGGAAGGCGCTGGGGCCTTCCGCTTCGGAGTGAGGAGTCGGGCTGGCGGGATTTGAACCCACGACCTTTTGACCCCCAGTCAAACGCGCTACCAAACTGCGCTACAACCCGAGAGGGCAGGAGTATAGCGGGATCTAAAGTCGTGCCGAAACGCCACATAATGCTTCGATGCTGCGACGCATTCGCGCGCTCCTGACCGAGCTCCAAGCTCGCTCCGCGCGCACGTGGTCCGCACGGTGCCTGACGTGCGGCTGGACGTTCCCCTTTCCAGGAATCCGGCTCGGTGCCGCAGGGCGACCCATCAAGCTGCTGCGATGCCCTCGATGCCAGCGGTGGCGATGCTGCAGGATCGAGCCGACTTCCAAGCCTCGATAAGGTACGCCACCCATGAGAGCAACAGCACTCCTCGTCGCCGTGCTCGTTGCAGCCGGCTGTGCAACCACTGCAAAGGACGCCCTGCAGTCGACGAAGTCCGTTGGCCCCGCCGCGGCAACGGCGCTCGAACCGCTGGCCTTCATGCAAGGCGCTTGGACTCAGCAGCAGGCCAACGGTGCGATGATCGAGGAGCACTGGATGCCGCCGCGTGGCACGGCCATGCTTGGGTCGTTCCGTCGCATCCTCGGCAACGGGGCAGTGCCCTTCTACGAGTTCACGCAGATCGTGGCAGAGAAGGATCGCGTCGTTCTGCGCCAGGTGCATATCCACGGCAACTTCGAGCCTGACCCCAAGCGCACCGAGCCGATGGAGCTCGTGCTGGAGCATGCAGGCAGTGACAGCGCGACCTTCGTGCCCGCTGCGGAACGAGCCAACGCGGGCGAACTCGAGCGCATCACGTACGCGAGCGAGGGGACTGACATGCTTGTGCTGACCGTGCAGCCGAAGGCCAGCGAAGGCAAGCCGGCCGATCCACCGCTGGTCTTCCGGATGATCCGCTGCCGCTGAGTCGAACCGTTGCCATGTTCCCCAAACGACAGCCGCTGCGTGCCCCGGCGATCCGAGACACGCAGCGGCATGAAGCGGACAGGGGGAGATTCGAACTCCCGATACGGTTACCCGTATACAGCATTTCCAATGCTGCTCCTTCAACCGCTCGGACACCTGTCCAAGGTGGGCCATTAGAGTAGCGGCATGAGCGCACCTGCTGCGCCACCTGACCTGCATGGCATCTTGGTGATCGATAAGCCGTTGGGCATGACCAGCATGCGCGTGGTCGAGCGCGTGAGGTACCGCGCGGCCAGGGCGCGCACAGGCCATGCGGGCACGCTGGATCCCTTGGCTACTGGTGTGCTGGTGGTCGCGATCGGGCGTGCCACCAAGTCGATCGACCGGCTCATGGCGGGTGAGAAGCGCTACGAGACCACCATCGATTGCTCTGCCTTCACCACGACCGATGACAGTGAGGGCGAGCGCACGGAGGTGACTTCGAGCGCACCATCGATCGAATCGATCCGCGATGCGTGCAGTCGTTGGGTCGGTGAGGTCATGCAGCGTCCCCCGGCCTTCAGTGCGATCAAGGTGCAGGGGCGGCGCTCCTACGACCTCGCGAGATCGGGAGAGGCCCGCGAGCTCGCGGCGCGCCCGGTCATGATCCACGGCATCGAGATTGACGCCTACGACTTCCCGATGCTCTCGCTTCGCGTGCACTGCGGGAAGGGGACGTACATCCGGAGCCTTGCCCGCGACCTGGGCACCGCGCTGGGGACCGGCGGGCATTGCCGCTCCATTCGGCGTACTCAGGTCGGCATCTACGACATCGGGCAGGCCATCCGCATGGATGACCTGCCCGAATCGATCGTGCAGGAGATGCTGCTGCCGCTGCCGGCCTGAGCGCCGTTCAAAGCGTCCAGGACGAGAGCATCAGGCCGAGGTCGTTGCCGTCCACGATGCCCTCATCGTTGATGTCGGCGATAGCCAGTGACGAACCCCACGCAGCCAGGAGGACTCCGAGGTCGGCGGCGTTGACCAGACCATCGCCGTTGGTGTCGGCCGGAAGGGCGGGCACCGGCGTGATCGTGAGGTTGGCGGTGTACAGCTGGAGGTCGTTGGTCGTGGTCACGGGGGCAACGCGCAGGTAGTAGGTGCCGGCGGTGGTGAACTCGTAGTTCGAGAGCACCTCGGCCTG
>SYIB01000336.1 GCA_005798965.1 Planctomycetia bacterium | reverse complement strand
GTGTCGCGATCCTTGGCGATGAACACGTCGACGACAGTTCCGAACTGCTCGAAGAAAGAGCGCATGTCGTCTTCAGTAGTACCGAACGGCAAATTGCCGATATAGAGCTTCACGAGGCATTCCTTTCAATGCGGGACAACAAGGCCGATGATTCGAGATCCCACATTGACGGATACTGGCTCGAAACTCGGACGAGGCGTGCTGGAGTGACGGCACCATGCCGATCCCAGCGTCAACGAGTGTAGCGGATCGGCTCATTCCCACCAAGAACTACAGACAATTCCACATGGCGACCAACCACCTGCCGTTCCACCAGCGCATTGCTGGCCGTCTCACCCTGCTTGGCGTGATCCCAGCGATGCTGTTATTGGGCATCTTCATGGTCATCAAGATCCGCGGCGACTATGAACAAGCTGTGGAGAACACGGAAGTCCGGCTGCAGCGCGTGGCCGCGCAGGTCGCGGCTCGACTCGACGCGCAGAACCGCGTGGCCTGCGAGCTTGCGCAGACGATGGCGCTGCAGCGCGGAGCCCGGTGGGATGGCGGCAGCGGTGACCGCGAACGCACGCTCACGCTGATGGCCACTCTGCTGAAGGCCAATCCCTGGGCGATC
Organism: Planctomycetia bacterium; assembly: GCA_005798965.1. GTDB lineage: Bacteria > Planctomycetota > Phycisphaerae > Phycisphaerales > SM1A02 > SYIB01. Next base: position 3,381 of record SYIB01000336.1, on the reverse strand, counting down.
GGCACCTACTTCGCCTTCGAGCCCGATGCCGACGGCCAAGATGCCCACTACCTGGCCAACCCAATGCCGAATGTGCAGCATCAGGGCAGCGGCCAGTTCATGCCCTACGCATTCCTCGATTGGCGCAACGGCAATGTGCTCACCTTCAAGGCGAACATCGACATGGAAACCAGCCTGTATTACGCAGGCATGCGCGAACTCTGGCGCATCAACCAGCAGGTGAAGGCGCGCATCACTGAACCATATGTGTACGACGGCCAGGCGATGATCGAGACCGTAGCCCCCATCGCGGTGAACGGAGCATTCAAGGGCATCGCTGGTGTCGATCGCGCCTTGCGCGACATCGCCTCCCTCGTGCGTGAGGAATGCGAATTGCATGGCGTGGATGCATTCGTCATCAGTTCCGGCAGCACCGTGCCCGGCTTTGCGAAGCCACGGGCCTTCATCACCGCAACCACCGATCCGAAGGACGCGGCCGAGGATGCCACCGAAGGGATGCTGCGCACGAAGGCTGTCGAGACATCGCCCTATGCCGCACTCTTCGAACCGATGCTTGCCGAGTCCATGGCGGGTCGCGACACCATGAGCATGGCGAGGCTTCGTACGGCGATCGATTCGGTGACGGGCCAGCCTTGCATGTGGGCGCACCAGGTGCTGCCGCTGCCGGACGGCAATCGGTGGGATGTGATCGTGCGCGAGAGCGAGCAGGATGCACTGGCCGGTGCCGAGGCTGGCCTGATCACGCAGGTCATCACCGCGGGCGGCGGCGTGGCCCTGCTCGCAGTGCTGTTGCTCGCACCAGCGATCCTCGTGGGCAAGCGACTGGCGGTCGCGTCGACGAGCGCAACGGCGATGGCCGGCGGCGACTTGAGCGGCACCGCACCCCGCTGCGATGGCAGTGATGAAGCCGCACATCTGGTCAATGCCCTCGGTGCAATGCACCAGGGGATGGAATCACTCATCACCAAGGTGAAGGAAGCCACGATCAACATCAACTCGACCGCGACCGAGCTCACCGCGACGGCGCGGCAGCAGGAGCGCAACTCGCACGGGCTGAGCGCGAGCACCACACAGGTCGCCGCTGCTGCCAAGCAGATCGCTGCCACGAGCACGGAGCTCGGCGACACGATGGAGCGTGTGGCGCTGAGCGCAGCACGCGCGGCAGAGCTCGCACGGAGCGGTCGCAGCGGCCTCGATGGCATGGGGGAGACGATCCGTGGGCTCGAGGATGCCACTGCGGGAATTGCCACCCGACTCTCGGCGATCAGCGAGAAGGCTGCGACGATCAATGGCGTCGTGACGACGATCACGAAAGTGGCCGACCAGACCAACCTGCTCTCGGTCAATGCGGCGATCGAGGCCGAGAAGGCAGGTGAGCATGGCGTGGGCTTCCTCGTGGTCGCGCGCGAGATCAGGCGCCTGGCCGACCAGACTGCTGCCGCCACCCTCGACATCGAGCAGACCGTGCGGCAGATGCAGACTGCGGTGAGCACCGGCGTCATGGAAATGGACCGCTTCGCCGAGCAGGTGCGCCGCGGCGTGCGCGATGTCGGCACGATTGGCGGTCAGCTCGGCCAGATCATCGAGCAGGTCGACGAAGGCAGTGCGCAGTTCGCCGATGTCAACCGCGGCATGAAGAGTCAGAGCGAGGGCGCGCGCCAGATCAGCGATGCGATGGGCCAACTCACCACGACCACGCGCGAGACCATGCTCGCTGCCGAGGAGTCATCGCGTGCGGCGGATCGGCTGCTCGCCGCCATGGCCGAGCTCAAGACCGCCGTCGAGGCCTTCAAGATCCGCCGAGGCTGATTGATGCGTCACTTGTGCGTGATGATCGGTGGCGAACGGTTCGCGCTGGCGGCGAAAGATGTCCATGAAGTGGCTCCGGCCATTGCTGCGCGCCACGTGCCCGGCGCGCCGATCTGGTGCCGGGGCTTCGCCTGCGCGCGTGGGACATGGTTGCCGCTCGTGCACGCAGCGGCGCTCTTGGGCCTGCCCGCCACCGCAGCCACCACCGCGAGCCGAACGCTGCTCATGCGGCCTGAAGGGCTGCCTGCACTCCTCCTTGAGGTCGACCAAGTGCTTGAGCTTGCAGAGCTCGACCTCGCTGGCAGCCACCCCGGCCTGGCGATCGACGGGCTCGACTGGCTCGGTCCGGTGTGCACGCATGGCGGGCACAGCATGCAGTCGATCGATATGGCGGCCTTGTCGCGCCATCCTGCACTGGCCATCGTGCGTGACGGGACTTGCCCCGCATGAGCCACCCGCTGCGCGAGCTCCTGATCGAGAATGGCGGCATCGATGCGACCCATTGCGAAGGACCGGCCTTCGAGGCGCTGTGTGTGGCGGAGCGTCGTCGACTGGGCGCGCGCGATGATGCCGAGCTTGCTTGCCGCCTGCGTGACGATGACGCGGCACTGCATGCCTTCGTCGCTCAGGTCGCCGTGCCTGAGACATGGTTCTTCCGCTACCCCATGAGCTTCGAGGCACTGCGTACGAACCTCGCAGGGCGCGGCAGGCCGGTGCGCATCGCGAGCATTGGCTGCGCCACGGGACAGGAGGCCTACGCAGCGGCAGCGACCGCGCTGGCAGCGCTCGGTCCCGGTGGCAGCGTGAGCGTGGAGGCGTTTGACCGCAATCCCGTGGCGATCGAGGTGGCCCGGCGAGCGCAGTGGTCGGGGCCGATGGCCCTGCGCGGCAGCGTTCCGGACTGGGCAGAGCCCTGGATCAGGATCGAGCCGCACGGTGCATGGGTCCACCCGCACGTGAAGGCGGCCGTGTCGTGCACGCACGTCCGGTCGAGCGCACACATGATCGATGTGCTCGAAGGACGCTCCTTCGATGTGGTGCTGTGCAGGAACCTGCTCATCTACCTCGACGCAAGAACCCGCGACGCCCTCGTTGCCGCGATGATGCGAGCGGTACCCGTGGGCGGCCTCCTGATGCTCGGTCACGCAGAGCGCGTCGAGCTCGGACCATCGTGGCACCGGGACGATCGCACCGAGAGCTTCACGTGGCACCGCGGCGACCTGCCGCCGCTGGTGCCATCGCGTGCCACGCATGGTGCACAGCAGGCCCACGATCCCTCCGCACGCCCGGCCGCCGGCGCGACATGGCCTGCATCGCGATCCGTCCATCCGCGGCTCGCATGCCCCGATCGCGATCGCTCAGGCGCATCGAGGGATCAGCATGGGGATCCTGCCGGATCGCCACCCGCACGCACGAGCCTGGACAGCCAGGTGGACGCGCTCTTCGCCCAGGCCGAATTGGCGATGGCAGCCAGCGACGACGCAGGTGCGCAGGGCTTCCTCGAGCAGGTCGTGTACCTGGCGCCGCAGCACGATCTGGCCATGCTCGCTCTTGCGTCGATCGCAGAGCGGC
>SYIB01000335.1 GCA_005798965.1 Planctomycetia bacterium | reverse complement strand
GTGGTCTTGCCGGCACCGTTGGGGCCAATCACCGCAAAGATCTGGCCTTGGTCGACGTTGAAGGAGACATCATCGACAGCGACCAGGCCACCGAACCGCATCGTGATGCCGCGCACTTCAAGCAGGCTCATGAGGCGCCCCCCTCAAGCCTTGGCGGCAGCAGGCCGTCGGGCTTCAAGCGCACGACCAGGATGAGCGCCAGGCCGAAGATCAGGTACTTCCAGTTGTTGGGGCTTGCCAGCACGTTCGAAGCGCTCCCCACACCCGCCGCGCTGGCCCAATCGGCGAGCTTCACCAGGACCAGCGAGTTCATGCCGACCATCACGACCGCACCGACGAGCGTGCCCGCCACGCTCCCCATGCCACCGACGATCACGATGCACAGCGCAAGGATCGAGACCTGGAAGTCGTAGCTCGCGGGTTCGCCAGTCGAGCTGAGCAAGGCCGCGAAGAGGGCCCCGCCCAGCGCAGCCAAGGCACTGCCGGTCGCGAAGGCGATCATCTTCGTTCGCTTGGGCGGAATGCCCATGCATTGGCTCGCCAGCGCATCCTCGCGGATCGAGAGCCAGGCACGGCCGGATCGGCTGCGTTCGAGCCGTCGAACGGCAAGCACCGCCAGCAGCACGAAGCCCAGCAGCAGCCAGTACCAGCCGCGTTCCTGCTGCAGGTCGAGCGACCACGAGCCGAACGTGGGGCGCGGCAAAGGGTTGATCCCTTGCGTGCCCTTCGTGACGGCCTCGAGGTTCTTCAGGACATCGAGCGTGATCTCACCGAAGCCCATCGTGACGATGGCGAGATAGTCGCCGCTCAGCCCAAGCGTGGGCGCACCGAGCAGGAAGCCGGCGACCGCGCCGATCGCGACGGTGGCCAGGATCCCCCACCAGAACCCGATCTGGAACGGATAGATGTCGCTCGTCAAGATCGCGAACGCGTAGGCACCGATCGCCATGAACGCCGCCATGCCCAGGTTGAGCAGGCCGGTGAATCCCGTGACCACGTTGAGGCCCAGCCCCACCAGCGAGAAGACGAAGATCGCCTGGAACGCGTCGTAAAAGAGGCCAGTGGTGCCCATGACCAACGGCAGTGCCGCCATGATGGCGAAGTAGGCGAGGATCGGCACGGGCAGCCGACGCATCAGACCTTCTCCTTCGCGCGCGAGCCAAGCAGCCCGCTGGGACGGAAGATGAGGATCAGGACGAGGATGCCGAAGACGATCGTGTTCGTCCAACGCGTCTCGAGATAGGCGTCGCTCATCGAGCGCACCAAGCCGATCACAAGCGCTCCGGTCACGGCTCCCGGCATGCTGCCGATCCCGCCGAGCACCGCGGCCGTGAAGGCGTCCATCCCGGCGCGATAGCCCATCTGGAACGAGATCGTGTTGTTGTAGAGCGAGTAGATCACGCTGGCGAAGCCGCCGAGCGCACCGCCGATCAGGAAGGTGGCACCGATCACACGATCGGTGTCGATGCCCATCAGGCGCGCAGCGACCGGGTTCTGGGCCGTCGCGCGCATCGCCTTGCCCAGACGGGTCCGCGTGACGATCCAGGTGAGCCCAACCATCAACGGCACGGTGACCGCCCACACCAGGACATCCTTGGGCGTGAACTGCACGAGCGACTCCTCGCCCAGCAGGTTCGTGTTGGGAACGAGCGCTGGGAAGTCCTTGGGGGCCGCTGCGGCCACGCCGCCTGCGAACACGTCCATGGGCACGCCGCCCCAGAAGAGTCCGAGATTCACCAGGATGAAGCTCGCGCCGATTGCACTCACGAGGAGCGAGAGCTTGCTGGCGTTGCGCAGCGGCTTGTAGGCCAGCCGGTCCACGCCCCAGTTCAGCACCCCGCAGAACCCTGCCGAAGCCATGAGCATGATCACGACCGCGGCCCACGCCGAAGCGCCGGACCAATCACCGAGCCCGAGGGCACCGAGCACCGTCAGCGCCAGGAAGGCGCCAAGCATGAAGAGGTCGCCGTGGGCGAAGTTGATCAGTTCGATGATGCCGTACACCATCGTGTACCCGCTGGCGATCAGCGCGATGATCATGCCGTTGGACAGGCCGGTGATGAGTTGCTGCAGGAAGAAGTCAACCCATTCCATCAGTCAGCCTCGGTGGCGGTCATGCTCCATGGCGCGCGTACGCGCCGTCGTGTCCGGCGCCCTCGGCGCCACGCATCGCTTCGTGGGTCACTCGGTCTTCGCGCCCCCAGCTGGTGCATCACCGGCCCGGCGCTCGAAGACGAACTTGCCACCCTTGACGCTACTGATGCTGAACACGCGATTGGTCGTATCTCCGTTGGCGTCGAAGCTCCATGTCCCGAGCGCGCCGTCGAAGTCCTTCGTTTCCGCAACAGCCTTCAGGATGGCGGTACGGTCCTTGGTTGATGCGCGCTTGATCGCGTCAAGCAGGACTCGGGCGGCCTCGTAGCCATAGACCGCGTAGGCCTCTGGTTCGGTACCGAACATCGTGCGGTAGCCCTCGCAGAACTTCGCCCCCCGGCCGGTGAGTTGCTCTGGCGGCAGACCGCCGAAGGTCACGAAGGTGTTGCCCTCGAGGTTGGACGCGCCGGCAGCTTGGATGAATGCCTCCTCGCGACAGCCGTCGGGCACCACGAGCATGCCCGTGAAACCGACCGAACGCAGGTCCTTGGCCACCTGTCCACCGTTGCTCTGCGTGGTGCCACCGAAGAAGACGGCATCGGCCTTCGAGAACTTGATCTTCTGGCAGAGCGACTTGTAGTTGCTGGCCTTCGTGTCGATGCCCTCGAACCCCGCAACCTCGAGGCCCAGTTCCTTGGCGCGCTTCTGGAAGACATCGGCGATGCCCTTGCCGTAGAGCTCGCGATCGTGAAGGATGAAGACCTTCTTGGCGCCCGAGCCGGCGACATGCTCGGCAGCCACGGGGCCCTGCAGATCGTCGGTCGGCACGACGCGGAAGTAATTGATCGATCCACTCGGGCGGTAGATCATTGGCTCGTTCGCCTCGCCCATGCCGGGCTTGGTCAGGCCGGAGTAGGTGTTGGCCGGGCTGATCATCACGAGTCCGGCCTTGTTGAGCTCGGGCATGGCAATCTTGGCCGCACCGCTGTTGAAGGTGCCGATGTAGCCGATGATCGTTGAGTCGGTGACGGCCTTGTTGGCGTTCTGGGCCTCCACGGTGGGGTCCCAGTTGCCGCGCTGCGGGCTGGCGTCATCCCAGTCCTCGTAGACGATCTCGTAGCCGTCGATCTTCCCACCGACCTCGTTGATCGCCATCTTGATGCCGTTCACGATGGTGCCGGTCTGGGCATTGGCGCTGCCGGTCCGCGGGAGGCTGCTGACGATCTTCAGGGTTCCGGACTGGGCCAGCGCGCCGGCGCTGGAGGCAAGGGCGAGCACGGCGACGAGCATCGAGGTCTTCAGGGTCATCGGGGATCTCCGGTGGAAGCGGGATGGTAGGGCGAATGCCCCCGTCCTGTGAGGCTGGCGCGCCGCTCGACCGGCAACGATCGGGCATCCGTGGCACCATGCCGGGGTGCACAGTCCCGCGGACATGGTCGACCGGTTGCATGCCGGCTTCACGCACCTGATCACCCGCATCAGCGCGGAAGATCCACCAGCGTCGCTCGATGACCTGAGCGACCAGCAGTTGCTCAAGCATGCGGCAGATGCCTTGGGAAACGAAGCGGACTGGACGGGCCTCGAGCTCCCCTACCCCGGCTTCGAGGCACCCGCTGGCAACGCTCGGGCGAAGCCGCCTCGGTGCAGCATTGTGCTGGCCCCGCGTGAAGTCAGAAGCACCGCTGACATGCCTGGCCTGTTCAATGACTCGATGAGCAGCCCCGAGGAAGCTTGCTGGGTGGAAGCCGTGCTCGCACGCGAGTGGCGCCAGTTCGAGCGCTGTCCGCGTTACGCCACGCAGTTCACCGATCGGGCGATGCGCATGGTGGCGCAACTGGCCACCGACGAGCGGATCGTGCACGCGCGACTTGTCTGGATCGTGCTGGCCTCGAGTGATGAGCGAGGGCGCACCGACCTCGCATCGTGGGAGCGCCTGGCCGTGGCTGAGGGATTGCCCATCGGTTCTCCCACGATCCGCTCGTCCCCGATGCCGGAGGTTCAGGGCAACGCCGCCTGCGTCACGGCGATCGTGCCGGTGCAGCGTTTCTGAGGGATGCGAGCGTGTCGGCGATCTCATCCTTCGACAGCGGCCCCTTGGCCAGCACGCGCAGGATGAGCGCGGCAGCCTCTGGACCCGGACGATGCCCCGCATAGGGTGCCATCATGCGCCGAAGTTCGGCGCTCGTCGCGGCCGCACGACGCGAATCCCTGAGGAACTCGTCGGCGGCATCGGCGAAGGCCTGCGCGCCCAGAGCGGTTGGCACGAACTCGGGCACGATCTCCTTGCCGGCGATGATGTTGGGCAGGAGCCGGTGCGGCGCGCGCAGCACCAGCTTGGACAGCAGATACGACAGCCAGTTGACCCGGTAGAGCCCGACCATCGGCTTGCCATGCCGCGCGACATCAAGCGAGACGGTGCCCGAGACATTGATGGCCAGATCGCACCAGCGCAGCGCGCCATCGATCTCACCGACCACCACATGCAGTCCATTGGGCATGCTTGGCACCAGGTGCACGGCCAGTCTTGCGAGGTTCTCGTTGGCGGCCACGATGACCCCGGTCATGCCACGGTGCCGGCCTTGCAGCTCAATGAACGTCTCGACCATCGCGCGCAGGTTGGCCTTCAGCTCCTGGCTTCGACTGCCCGGCAGCAGCGCCACCTTGGGCGAGCCGCTCGGCAGGTGGCGCATGGATGCGGCCAGCGCCGCTTCGTCGAAGCCTCGATTGATGACCGGATGGCCGATGAACGCGGCCTGCACGCCCCGCTCACGGAACCATGCCTCCTCGAAGGGCAGCAGGCAAAGAACGAGGTCGGTGAGCCGGCGCAGTTTCGCCAGCCGCCACTCGCCCCAGGCCCACATCTGCGGAGCCACGAGGTGCACGGTCCTGATGCCGCGCGGCCGGATGGCCTTCACCACAGGAAAGTTCGCGGCGGGGCTGTCGACGGGCACGTGCAGCACCACGCGGTTGGCGAGTGACCACTCCGAGACCTCGCGACGCACGCGCCGCACCATGTTGATCTTGCTCAGGCCGGCAAGCCCCATGGCCCCGTCCTCGGCGGTGATCCCGATCATCTCAGCGCCGGCCTCGCGCATGCGCGGCCCGCCCCAGGCAGCGATGCGCACGGTCGGATCCTGCTCGCGGAGCGCGCGAATGACCGAGGCGGCGTGGGCATCACCAGAGGGCTCGAAGGCCGTGAAGAGGATCGTCCGGGACCCTGCGCCGTGCGCGGATGGCATGGGCCGGAGCGTAGCCGTCAGGCCATCGATCGTGTCGGCTAGCATCCTCGGCCCGACAGGCACCACCATGCTCAAGCGCACCCACTTCTGCGGCCAACTCCGTCCCGTCCATACGGGACAGTCCGTCACCATCTGCGGCTGGGTCAACACCTACCGCGACCAGGGCAAGGGCCTGTTCTTCATCGACCTGCGGGACAAGGAAGGCCTGGCCCAGGTGGTCTTTGACCTCGAGTCCAGCGCCGATGACGTGGTGAACGCCGCGCACGCACTGCGTCGCGAAGACGTGGTGGCCGTGAAGGGCACGGTCCGGCTGCGTGCCGGCGGTGCGAACCCCAAGCTCGCCAGCGGCGAGGTCGAGGTGGTCGT
>SYIB01000334.1 GCA_005798965.1 Planctomycetia bacterium | reverse complement strand
GCTTGGTGGACTGACGTCGAGCGCCCGTGCGATCTCGAGGACGGTGCAACCACCCGAGCCGCGGATGGTCTCGAGGAGCCGGAGGCGGAAGGGGGAACGAACGCAATGCCACGCGGAATTGCCCGAAAGGTCAATTGCCTGCGTGGAGGACTGACGACCAGCCTTGTTCCCCCGGAGAGAGGTCGAAGACCGAGCCATGGAAGAGTGCCTTACTGTAAAACCAAGAGCGACGATGCACGACGCATCGGGTGATCCCAAAGATATCGGTTTTGCGCGCACGCTGCCTTGATCAATCACCCAATCGCGTACATCAGTGCAAGAATCTGGGGCGGCGTCAGTGTTTCGGCTCGCATCGTTGGAAGGATCCCAACTGGAAATGCGGCGTCGCGTCCGAGCAGGGCACCGAGCTGCTTGCGTCGTGAGGCGAAGATCCTGTGCACGAAGGCGCTGACCCGGTCAGGTTCCAGCGGTGTCCTGTCGGGATTGGGAGTCACGGACATCATCGAACTGGTCACCCGAGGGACGGGCCAGAAGCATGAACCCGGAAGGGTCTCAAGCACCCTGACCCTGCTCGTCAGTGACACGAGCACGGTGGCGGCGCCGTAGGCATCGGTACCCGGAGCGGCGGCGAGTCGTTGGGCCACTTCGCGCTGCACCGTCACGAACTGCCCCTGGCAGGTCGGATGATGCGCCGCGAGGTTCAGGACCAGCGGCGTGGCCGCGCCGTAGGGGAGGTTGGCGATCAACTTGAATGGGCGACCTTCCAAGGCTGCGAGAATGGCCGGCGACACCGCATGCTTGCCATCGAGGCAGTCCCCTTGGATCAGCGTGACCCGGCTGCCTACGCGGTCCTTGACGATCGCTGCCATGTCGCCGTCGAGTTCACAGGCCACGACATCACACCCGGCGTCGAGCAGCGCCTCGGTCAGGGTGCCGGTGCCGGGGCCGACTTCGAGCACGAGGTCACCCGGACCGACGCCGCTGTGCCCGATCAGGGCCCGCAGCTTGTTCTGGTCATGCAGGAAATTCTGGCCGAGGCGGTGCTTGGGTTCGAGCCCGCGCGTAGCGAGGATCGCCTTGATGTCGCTCAGGGTCTGCACGGGTCAGCGCGCCGATGCCTCGGCGCGCACTTCGCGCAGCACGGAGACCTTGATCTCGCCAGGGAAGGTCATCTCCCGCTCCACGCGTGCCGCAATCGCATCAGCGATGGCGCGCGTGCGTGCATCGTCGACCGAGCCGGCATCCACGATGACTCGCACCTCGCGACCGGCCTGCACCGCGAATGCCTCGGTCACCCCTTCATGCTCGCGGGCGATGGCTTCGAGCTGCTGGAGCCGTTTGACGTACTGCTCCATGCTCTCTCGCCGTGCGCCAGGCCGGGCGCCCGAGAGTGCATCAGCAGCCATCACGATCGGGGTGTAGGGCGTGGTCGACGCGATGTCGCCGTGGTGACCAGCCACGGCGTTGAGGACCGCTTCGTTGCGTTCGCCGTGGCGCTCGAGGAACTCACGCCCGATGGCAGGGTGCCCGCCCTCCATGTCGTGGTCCATCGCCTTGCCGAGGTCATGCAGAAGGCCGCAGCGCCGGGCGAGCCGGCCATCGAGCCCAAGCTGGTCGGCGATCATCTGGGACAGGAAGGCGACTTCGATGGAGTGACGCAGCACGTTCTGTGCGTAGCTGGTGCGGAAGGACAGGCGCCCAAGCGCCTCGATCACGCGCGGGTGGAGGTTGCGCACGTCGGCCTCGAGCGCTGCTTCCTCGCCAGCCTTGGTGATGCGCTGGTCCATGTCACGACGAACCTGTGCGACCACATCCTCGATGCGGGCCGGATGCACGCGCCCATCGGCGACCAGCCGGTGGAGGGCTTCGACCGCGATCGCCTGGCGCACGCGATCGAAGCAGCTCACGGCGATCACGCCCGGGGTGTCGTCGATCAGGAGGTCGGCGCCGGTTGCCTTCTCGAGTGCGCGAATGTTGCGCCCCTCACGTCCGATCAGTCGGCCCTTGATCTCTTCGTTGGGCACCTTCACGGTGCGCACCGTCGATTCACCCACGGTCTCGGCCGCGTAGCGCTGGATCGCCATCAGCGTGATTTCGCGGCCTTGGTCACGGGCCGATCGTTCCGCCTCCGACACCAACGTGTGACGGACCTGCGCAGCCTCGTGCTCACTGTCGCGGCGGGCATCCTGGAGCACGCGCTCCCGCGCCTCGTCCCGGGTCATGCCCGCAAGCGATTCGAGTTGCCGCCGAAGGTCGGCCAGCGCGACTTCGCGCTCGGTCAGGGCAGCCTTGGCACGCTCCAAGGTTGCGGTCGCATCACGCTCCCGGTCGTTCACGCGCTGGTCGCGCTCGTCGAGCCGTCGCTCGCGCTCGCCCAGCGCACCGAGGCGCGCATCGACCTGCTGCTGGGTGTTCCGAAGCCCTTCCTGACCTTGGCGCAATTGGACGAGGGCGGCATCGATCTCGCGATCGATCTGTGCGCGCCGTTCGGCGATCCTGCGCTCGGCCTCGAGTTCGAGCCCCTTGGCGGATGCACCAGCCTCGGCCCGGGCGGTCTCGACGATGGAGGCGGCCTGCTGCCGCGCCACGCGCAAGGAGCGCGAGCCGATGTACCGGGCAGCCAATGCCCCAGCCAGTGCGCCACCCACGGCACATGCCCCGAGAAGGGCAACGACCGTCGTGGTGGACATGCCTGGATGGACTGGCTCGAGCATCGCCCAAGGGTAATCGACTCGCACGTTCCGGCGCGCGATCACCGTACGATCCAGGCATGTCCGGCGTGGTCCAGCGACTCTTCGCGCTTGCTCCCACCAATCCCATCGCCGTGCGCGTGGTGACGGGCGCAAGCTCTCGTACGCGGCATCTGCACCTGCGAGCGGGTTACCTGGGCCTGATGGCCACCATCCTCACGCTCGCGCTGCTTTTCACCGGGTCCGAAGGCATGCGTGGACTCGCCGCCCGTGGCGCGCAGGCGTTCACGCTCGTGAGCTACGGGCAGGTCTTGGCGATCTGCCTGCTCACCCCGGTCTTCATGGCGGGGGCGATCGCGCACGAATCGAGCCCGCGAACATGGGAGATCATGCTCACGACGCCACTGTCGAGTGCACAGATCGTCCTGGGCAACCTGCTCGGGCGTCTGTTTTTCGTGGTGGCCTTGCTGCTGAGCACCTTTCCGCTCTTCGCGGTCACGCAGCTCTTCGGCGGGGTGAGCGGGGGGTCCATCATGGGCTCGTACGCCATTGCGGCCTCGACGGCGATCTTGGTGGGCAGCATCGCGATCATGCTCTGCGTGACCCGGGTGGGCGGCCAGCGCGCGGTCTTTGCGTTCTACGTCTCGGTGGTCGCGTATCTCTTCGTCACCTACGGGGTCGATGCCGGCCTGCGGCAGCAGGTCGGTACGAGCGTGGATGTCACCTCGACCACGGTGATCACCCCGCTGAATCCCTTCCTCACGCTCGAGGTGCTGCTGCGATCCAATCGCTACGTGGTACCGGCCGAGGGCGGACTCTGGATGACGCGCCCCGTGCTCGCGCAGGCCGTGCTCTTCTTGGGCACGGCAGCGGCGCTGATGGCCTGGAGCGTGCTGCGCGTGCGCTTGATCGGCGCCGATGAGCGCGGCTCGCTGGGCCGGGTGCGCCAGGGGGCCAGCCGCACCGCGAGCGAGGTCTGGCAGAATGGCATCGCCTGGCGCGAACTGCATGCACGCAATCTTGGAGTGAGTTCGCTCGTCATGCGCTGGGGGTTCCTCGCCATCGGTGTCGCGGCGTCGGCGGTGCCAGCGATCCTGCATGCGCGCGGCACGCTCAACGATGCAGGATTTCCCGTGGCCGTGCTCATCGTGGTCGCGGCCGAGAGCGTGATCGTGGCACTTGCGGCCTTGAATGCCAGCGCTACCGCGGTGACGAAGGAACGCGAGGATGGCTCGCTCGACATCCTGCTGACCACGCCGATCGATCCCGGGGCGTACCTCTCGGGCAAGCTTCGCGGCATCGTGACCTACCTCTGGCCGATGCTCGCCGCACCGATCCTGGGCGTGATGGTGGCTGTGGCGTACTCCATGGCGCGCGGCCTGCTCGTGGCACTTCCTGGTGGGGTGGTCCGAGCGCCACTGATCTTGCCTGAGGTGGCGATCGCGTTCCCGTTGGTGCTGGTGGCGTTCACCGCATTCTGCGTCATGGTGGGTCTGCAGTGGTCGGTCCAGAGCAAGGGCACGATCAACAGCGTGTTTGCGGCCACTGGCGTCGCGGCAGCCGTGGCACTCGTGAGCGGCCTGTGCGGCCTCGGCTTGGGAGGGCGCATCCCGATCGTCGGTCCGTTCTTGGCGGGCTTCAATCCGCTGGCGGTGCTTCAGCTGGGGCTCGCACCCGGGGAACTGTTCGCGGCGCTCACGGTCGAGTCGTTGACGGAGCTCTCCGCGACCCGTGCCGCCCTCGTCGCCGGCGCCATCGCCGGCTCGGTCGGCTACCTCGCCATCGTCGTGGCGATCCGCGCCTCGCTGCGGCAGCGCTTCATGATGATCGTGAGGCGGCTCGCCGGTACAGCGTGATCCGCATGATCGTGCAGCGGTTGGCGGGTCCGACCTGGTCCGATTTGAGTGGTTTTCCAAGGTTTTCCGATGACGTGCCCTGTGCGCACGCACGGTCGGTACGGCCCTAGAATCGGACCTCCCCAAGGAACAACCGATGCACGACCCCTTCAAGGCCAAGGCCACCCTCCAGACCCCGACCGGACCCAAGACGTACTACAGCCTCGCTGCACTGAAGGGCATCGGCAACATCGATCGCCTGCCGTACTCGATCAAGGTGCTGCTCGAAAGCGTGCTGCGCAATCTTGATGGCCGGGTCTACACCGAGGACCATGTGCGCGCGATCGCCAACTATGACCCTCGCAACCCGGGCGAGGAGGAGATTCCGTTCATGCCGGGCCGCGTGGTGCTGCAGGTCTTCACCGGCGTGCCGTGCGTGGTCGACCTGGCTGCCATGCGCGGCGCCATGAAGCGCATGGGCGGCGACCCGCGCAAGGTGAACCCGCTCGTGCCGTGCGACCTGGTCATCGACCACAGCGTTCAGGTCGATGCCTACGCCAGCGGCGTGGCGCTCTCGATCAACAATGAGAAGGAGTTTGAGCGCAACGCGGAACGCTACGAATTCCTGAAGTGGGGGCAAGGAGCCTTCAGCAACTTCCGCGTGGTGCCGCCAGCCACGGGCATCGTGCACCAGGTCAACCTCGAGTACCTCGCCAAGGGTGTCTG
>SYIB01000048.1 GCA_005798965.1 Planctomycetia bacterium | reverse complement strand
GTATCGATGCCTGTGATGCCCACGATGCCGTGCGATGACAGCCACGACGGGACGTCGTTGCATGCCCGGTAATTGCTCGTCATGCGTGAGAGTTCGCGCACCACGAAGCCCGCCACGCAGGGCTTGCTGCTCTCGATGTCATCGGCTGCGACCCCATAATTACCGATCTGCGGCGCTGTCATCACCAGAATCTGACCGGTGTAGCTCGGATCCGAGAGCGCCTCCTGGTACCCGCACATCGCCGTGTTGAACACGACCTCGCCGGTGCCTTGGACGGACCGCGCCCCGAAGCCCGTGCCGTGGAAGACCGCGCCATTCGCCAAGGCGAGGCGCGCCGGAGTCGACGCATGCTGATTCATCGGTGGCCGATGGTAGCGATTGAGGGGAGCCATTCGGACCAGTCTTGCGAATGTTCGGTGGATGGCGGTACGCTCTGCGACCCGCCGCTCGCGGCCTGACCGACTGCCCCACGACTGATCGTCACGATTGCCCCCACGGAGCGCCCTCAGCATGTACTGCCAGCCCTTTGCCCGCTTCCTGATTGCTTCGTCCGTCGCTGCGACCTTGCTCGCCATGCCGACGACCGCTCAGGATGGCCGCCCCGCGCTCGACGATCCCGCCGCCGACCAACCCGCTCCCCGCGGCCGCGCTGCCTCGAACGCCGCGCCCACGCAGGCCGACCGCGATGCAGCCTCTGCCCGCCGCGCTCGCCTGGTCACCGACACGCTGCGCTCCGAAGCCAAGGCGCAGGCCTCGGCCGGCAACTGGGAATCGGCCCTCGACTACTGGAACGAAGTCCTCAAGTCGGTCCCCGGCGACAAGGAAGCGCTCGACGGCGTCGAACAGGCCCGGGCAGCGATGAACCAGGGTTCGATGGTCGACACCGTTGCCGACGACATCTCGCTGCTGCGCCAGCGCCGCGAGGTCGAGGCTCAGTCGGCTGTCCGTCGCGCCACCGAACTCAAGCAGAAGGGCGACTTCGACGGCGCCATGCGCGTCATGACCTCCGCCCGCCTCAAGATCGAGCAGGCCCGCGACTACCTGACGCCGGGCATGGTCGATTCGCTCATGGTGCAGATCGATGAGCTCATCGCCGACATCAACGAGAGCCGCACGCTGTCGCTCATGGTTGAGCAGGACAAGACTCGCGAGCAGTCCAGCCGCACGGCCCGTGACCAGCAGCGCGCCGAGCAGACCAAGCGCGACCAGGTCGTGAACGAGAACATCCGCCGGGTACGCGAGCTGCAGCTGCAGCAGAAGTACGACGAGGCCCTGACGCTCCTCGACGCCACGCTCACCCTCGACCGCTACAGCCAGGCGGCGCTCGCGCTGCGTGATGCCATCGAGACCGCAAAGAGCTACCGCGACTACAGCGTCGCCATCGGCGAGCGCGCTCGCGGCTACACCCAGATGTCCAAGGATGCGATCGAGGGCATGATCGCCCCGCGTCGCAACGTGCTCGGCGCCGGCCCCAAGTCGACCAACGGCAAGATGGTCTATCCCGAGGATTGGCGCCAGCTCTCGCTGCGCCGCTCCGGCGCCGCCGGTTTCTCGGATTCGGCCGCTGATGCGCAGATCCTGGCATCGATCGAATCCACTCCGGTCAACCTCGCCTCGGCCGACTACTCGCTCGAGCAGGCGATCGACGTGATGGAGAAGGTCGCCCGCACCGACAACCCCGGTCTCAACATCGTGCCAGACTGGCGCGCCTTGGCCGAGGCTGGCATCGATCGCGAGACCCGCGTTCGACTTGATGCGCTGGAAGGCGTGCCCATGGACGTGGCGCTCACGCGCGTGCTCGAGCAGTACGGCGAGGGCGCCTCGAGCCCGGCCTTCACCGTCACCGACGGCATGGTCGTCGTGAGCACGCCGGAATCAATCCGCCGCAACGTGATGATCGAGGTGTACGACATCCGCGATCTGCTGCTCGAGATTCCCTACTTCGACAACGCCCCGGACTTCAGCCTCGAGAAGGGCATCAGCCAGGGCACTGGCGATGGCCTCACGCCGTCGCAGGGCGGCCAGCTGTTCGGCGCCAAGAAGGACGAGCGCCAGGCCAAGACGCGCGAGTCGATCGAGCAGGATGTGATGGACCTGATCCAGATGCAGACCGCCGATGTGGGCGACTGGAAGGACCAGGGCGGCAACACCGGCTCGATCTCGCCGATGAACGGCAACCTGATCGTGACCAACACGGCACAGGCCCACCGCGAAATCGAAGGCCTGCTCAACAAGATGCGCGAGGTTCGCGCCCTGCAGATCGCGATCGAAGCCCGCCTGATCAACGTCGACCTCGAATGGTTCGAGCAGATCGGTATCGACTTCGACCTGTACTTCAACTCGAACCCGGCGATGTACGACGCCGCCGTCGCGCAGGACCCGAACTTCCAGCTGCGCGACTTCTTCTTCCAGAACATCCCCGGCTCGGCCCCGCCGCAAGGCAACAGCAACATTGGCCGGCTCCGTAATCCGGTCACCTTCACGGGCCTCGGCCAGGACAGCGACCTGCCCGGCGCGGTGCCCAACACCGGTGGTGCAGTCGGCGTGGGCAACGGTGGCGACATCGACTACACCTACCCCGGTCAGTTCTTCAATCCTGTCGGCGTCCGCCGCGAGGGCGAGGCCTACGGCTCATCGGGCCAGAGCAACGGCTTTGCACCGGTCAACGTGCAGCAGGAAGGCCTGCCGCTGGTCAACGCGCTCGCCGCGGCCAGCCAGTCGCCGTTCGTGCTTGCGGCCCTTGGCTCGCCGGCTCTGTCGACTGGCTTCACGTACCTCGATGACGTCCAGATCGACCTGCTCGTCCAGGCCACGCAGGCCGACCAACGCAACTCGGTGCTCACTGCGCCGCGCCTCACGCTGTTCAACGGCCAGCGGTCGTGGATCAGCATCGCCAAGGGCATCACCTATGTGTCGGGCCTCGAGCCGATCACCGGCAACAACGCCGCAGGCTTCGAGCCGGAAACGAACGTCGTGTTCGAGGGCTTCGTCCTCGATCTCGATGCTGTCATCAGCGCCGATCGCCGCTACGTCACCATGAACGT
>SYIB01000333.1 GCA_005798965.1 Planctomycetia bacterium | reverse complement strand
CCGCGACCGAGCGTGCGATCGAGGTGTGCGCCCGCGACGGCAAGACACACCGCCAGATCACCCGCTGGCTCGACGATCCGCAGGCCACCAGCGACGCTGGCGTAGATGTCGCGATCGCCGAGCCGCAAGCCGCCATGACGCTCGAGCACGGCAATCATCATGGCGAGCCGATTGGCATCGACACCGCTGCCCTTGCGCTTGGCGCTCCCCAAGATGCCGGCCACCACCAATGACTGGATCTCGGCGAGCAGCACACGCGAACCCGCCAGCGTGGGGAAGCTGACGCAGCCGGCGCGCGCGACGGCATCAGGCGCAATGGCGCCCTCATCGACCTGCTCGAGGCCAGACCCCGTCATCTCGAAGAGGCCGATCTCGAGCGTGCTGCCGAAGCGATTCTTGACACCGCGAACGACACGCCAGGAAAGGTGCCGATCACCCTCGAAGGAGAGCACCACATCGACCATGTGCTCAAGGAGCTTGGGGCCCGCGAGATCACCCTCCTTCGTGACATGGCCAACCACGATGACCACGGTGCCTGTGGACTTGGCGAACTGCACGGCATCGAGGCAGCAGCGACGCAACTGGCTCATGCTGCCCGGAAGCGCATCGAGATCGTGGCGCGAAACGAGCTGGATCGAATCGATCGCCAGGATCACCGGCTTGATGGTGCGAGCCTGCTCGAGGATGCGGGTGATGTTCGAATCGGCCAGGAGGTAGAGGTGCCGATCGCGCTCTGCATTGGATGGACTGTCGATGCGCTCGGCGCGCAGCTTGACCTGGTGGGCGCTTTCTTCGCTGCTGGCGTAGAGCACAGGCGTGCCGAGCGCCGCAACGTGACCGAGTGCCTGCAGCAAGAGCGTGCTCTTGCCGATGCCCGGATCGCCGCCCAGGAGGATGGCACTGCCGGGAACGCAGCCGCCACCGAGCACGCGATCGAGCTCACCGACTCCCGTGGCAAATCGTGGCGCCTCGAGCGGTTCGACCTGCCCCAGCGGGACCGCCGGCGAGGCCGACGCGAGCCCCTGCCAGCTGGCCGTCGCACCATCGGCCGAGGGCGAGGACGCCGCGCCTGCATCGTGACGGAATTCCTTGAGGCTGTCCCACGCGCCGCAATCTGGGCACTTGCCGGCCCAGCGCACCTGCACGCCGCCGCAGCCATCGCAGACCCAGGATGTGCGCAACTTGGCCATGCAGCCTCCGAGCGTAGCAACGCTCCAGCGGCAGCATCGTGACGCTGACGGAACTTCGGTGCTGAATCGAGGGTTCGGGCGGACAAAAACGCAGCGGGCGCCGAGAAGGTCGGAGTTCCCCTCGACGCCCGCATGAGGATCATGCCGTCAATCTATGCCACAGACATCAGGACACGCAAGTCATGTGAGCCAATGCGTGGCGAATGACGGACACGATCGGCGCACATTGATGCGAACGGCAGCACCGCTCAGCTTGCCGAGATCAGCGCGCCACGTGGCTTCGCTGGCTTCACTGCGATGCGCGCCATTGCCGCGATGACCATCAGCGACGGATCAGTGAGCGCATCTCTGCGACCCACTCGGCGTACTCGACCATCGCTTCGCGACGATGCGCCGCCGAGGGCCAGCGTGATGCATCGCGGCCGAATGCCGTCTCGCGACGCCACGACCAGTACGCACCGCCGAGCCGGAATCGCGTGGCGATGCCGAGGCGCACAAGAGCGATGGCAGCGCGCAGCAGTCGCATCAGTGCATCGAGATCGGGCCCTGCGCCGGATCAGGCACGGCCGATTCGTTCAGCGCCAGCGGGTGGCGTGGCGCGGCTTCGCCCTCGGTGACCGGCGAGAACCGGCTGCCGATGATGCGGATGCGCTGGTTGGAATTGGGTTGCTTGGGCATGAGCGGGCGCACCGCGTAGATCACCACCACGCATGCGATGCTCGCCAGCCACATCAGGTCGGTGCGACCCCAATAGACCATGAGCGCCGTCGCAGCCAGCACGAGCACCGACGCCGGGATCATGCCTTCCCAGGCAAGGCGCATGAGCTGGTCATAGCGGAAGCGAGGCACCGTCCAGCGAACCGCCATGCCCAGGCTGACCACCAGGAAGATCTTGCCGGCCAGGATGCCGAATTGCGCCAGAATCAGCAGCGGTCCGCCGACGAGCGGCAGGTCAGGGCCGGCACCGAAGGGGTTCAGGCTGAAGCCACCGAGGAACAGCACGCAGAAGAGCGCCGACCCGGTGATCATGTGGAAGTACTCCGCCAGGAAGAACATGGCGAAGCGCATGCTGCTGTACTCGGTGTGGTAGCCGCCGACGAGCTCGCTCTCGGCCTCGGCCAGGTCGAAGGGCGCACGGTTCGATTCGGCCAGCAGGCAGGTGTAGAAGATGATCGCCGCGAGGGGCTGCTGCAGCAGGTTCCACATGCCGTCCTGTTGGGCAAGCACGATCGCGTAGGGATCGAGCGAGCCCGCCAGCAGCACCACGCAGAGCAGGCTCACGCCCATCGGGATTTCGTAGCTGATCATTTGCGCGCTCGCGCGCAGGCCGCCGAGGAAGCTGAACTTGCTGCCGCTGGCCCAGCCACCCAAGCCGACCCCGTACACGCCGAGGCTGGCAACCGCGACCAGGTAGATGACGCCGATGTTCACGGCCGCGCCGGTGATCTTGACCTGCACGCCTTCGAGCCCGAGCTTCGAGGCAAGACCGAACGGCAGCTGGGAGAAGTCCAGCACGCCAGCCCAAGGAATGATCACGAAGCCGATGATGGCCGGGATGATGATGAGCGCGGGAGCCAGCGTGAAGAGCGCCCCATCGGTGTTCTTGGGCCGGTAGTCCTCCTTGAAGAGGAACTTGAGGCCATCGGCGATCGGCTGCAGCAGGCCCTTGGGGCCGACGCGGTTGGGACCGATGCGGTCCTGCATCCACGCGCTGAGCTTGCGCTCGAGCATGATCGCGTAGGCGCACGCGCCGAGGATGAGGTGGATCACCACGAAGACGGTGACCGCATTGGTGATGAGCTGGGCGATGCCGCCGGTCTCTGGAATCAGGGCCTGCATGGGAGCGGGATCCTAGCCGCTGCCCGCCGCCGGGCCCACCGGGGTGAGCGGGCATGGACCGACCGCCGATCGCCGGACAGGGTCACCGCGCGAGCGCTGGCTCGGCATCGAGCGCCGGACGCGCCAGGTGCGGGAAATAGTCCTGGATCGCGTGCACATCCCATGAGCCGCTGCGGATGGCGGCGATCGCCTGGACCGCAGCGCGTGCGCCGGCCACCGTCGTCACGATCGGGGTGCCTTGCCGAACCGCCTGCGCCCGGATGCGCCCCTCATCCGTGTGGGCCCCCTTGCGCGTCGGCGTGTTGATGATGAGCGTGATCTCGCCGTTGGACATGAGGTCGAGGATGTTCGGTCGCACGCCAGTCGCGATCTTGGCCACGACCTTCGCCGGGATGCCCTGTGCAGCAAGTCGATCGCCCGTCCCTGCGCTGCAGACGATGACGAAGCCCATGCCGTGCAGGGCACGCGCGACGTCGATCGATGCCGCCTTGTCGGACTCGCGCACGCTCAAGAAGACGCCGCCCGAGGTCGGCAGCGAGATGCCTGCACCCATTTGGGCCTTGGCGAAGGCGACGGGGAGATCACGGTCAGCGCCCATGACTTCACCGGTCGATCGCATCTCGGGACCGAGCACGATGTCCACGCCGAGGAACTTCGCGAACGGGAACACGCTTTCCTTCACGGCGTAGAAGCCCGTGTCGTGAACCTCGACCGCACCGAGTTGCGCGAGGCTCGCGCCCATCATCACGCGCGCGGCATGGCGCGGCCATGGGATGCCCTTGGCCTTGCTCACGAACGGCGCGGTACGGCTGGCGCGTGGGTTCACCTCGAGGACGTAGATCGTGCCGTCCTTGTAGGCCATCTGCACGTTCATCAGGCCGCGCACGCGCAGCTCGCGGGCCATGGCGCGCGCCTGACGACGCACCTCGTCGATCACGCTCGGCGGCAGCGAATACGGCGGGATCGTGCAGGTGCTGTCACCGGAGTGGAGTCCGGCGTCCTCGATGTGCTCCATCACGCCGCAGACGAGTGCCTGCGGCGCATCGTCGGCATGGGCCACCTGGCGGCTGCGGCTGGCGTGATCGGGCGTGAAGTCGGCGATCACGTCGACATCGATCTCGATCGCATCGGAAAGGAAGCGATCGATGAGGACAGGGCGGTTCGCGAGTTCGCTCACGTCCACGGCATCGCTCATGTAGCGGCGCAGTGCGGTCTCGTCGAAGCAGGTTTCCATGCCGCGACCGCCGAGCACGTAGCTCGG
>SYIB01000332.1 GCA_005798965.1 Planctomycetia bacterium | reverse complement strand
TCGCGGCGATGTTCGATCCCACCGAGGAGAACGCCGCGGAACTGCGCGCGCAGGAGTTCGGGCTCTCCTACGTCGCGCTCGACGTCACGATCGGCTGTCTCGTGAACGGTGCGGGTCTTGCCATGAGCACGATGGACATCATCAAGCTCGAGGGCGGCGAGCCGGCGAACTTTCTTGATGTCGGCGGCAGCGCGACCGAGGAAGCCGTCAGCGAGGCGTTCCGGATCATCCTCAGCGACAGCCAGGTGAAGGGCGTGCTGGTCAACATCTTCGGTGGCATCATGCAGTGCGACCGCATCGCGCGTGCCATTGTTGGTGCAGCCAAGTCGGTCGGCTTCAAGGTGCCGCTGGTCGTGCGCCTCGAAGGAACCAACGTGGCGGAAGCCCGCAAGATCCTCGATGCCGCCAAGGCCGAGCTGCCCACCATGCAGGCTGCGGGCGACCTGGGCGATGCGGCGCGCCGTATTGTGGCCGCGACCAAGAAGGCCTGAATCGCGTGCTCGCGCTCTGGGACATCGACGGCACGCTCCTGAAGAGCGAACATGCCGGCATCCATGCGATGCTCGAGGCGCTGCATGATCTGCACCCCGGGAAGTCGTTCTCCTTCGACGGCGTCGAAGTGAGCGGCCGGCTCGATCCGCTGATCTATCGCGAGCTCGCCGCCGGCCATGGAATCCCCGGCGACGACGAGGCCCACGCCACGTTCCGAGCCACCTACGCCGATCGGCTTCGAACACGCTTGGCGACGCGCAACACCGTGCGCGCCCTCGCCGGCGTGGGCGAACTCGTGCGGGCACTCCACGACCATGCGCACTGGGAACAAGGGCTCCTCACGGGCAACTACGAGGCGACCGGCTTCCTGAAGGTGACCCATGCAGGGCTTGATCCGGCACACTTTCGCATCAATGCCTTCGCTGACCACGGCGCCACGCGGCGCGACCTTCCGCCGGTGGCGATGCGCCGCTACGAGGAAACCACAGGCCGCACCGTGCCTCCACGGAGCGTGGTGATCATCGGCGACACTCCGCTCGACGTCGACTGCGCCCACCACAACGGCTGCCGATGCTTGGCCGTGGCGACCGGCATCCATCCGCCCGATGAGCTGCGTGCTGCCGGCGCCGACCTCGTCGTGGACGACCTGTCGGATGTTGCGGGCATCCTGCGCTGGCTCGAAGCCTGAGCGATCGGCGCCGATAGCCTTCGGAACGATGTCGTATCGCGCGTGGTGCTCGGACTTCTACGTCAACCTGAGGCTCGGCCTGAAGATGGATCTTCCGGCGGCGCGCGAACCCGTGCTGGAACTCTTTGACCGGATCCGGCGCCAAGTGCCCAGCCTGAGCCGGCTGCGACGGACGGACAGCGAGGTCGCTCTGGAGAGCCCCGAGGGCGAACCGAGCCTCATGTGGGTGGCGATGAAGGCAACCAGCTTGCGCGCTGGCTACGTGAACCCACCGGACATGGCCGAAACGTACCGGCTGCACCGGTTCCTGCTTGAGACCGCGCCATACTTCCTGTCGATCAGCCCGCTCGACATCGACTCGGTCGACCTGGTCTTCGGTTTCGATCTTGAGACCGAGCACGACCGTGACATCATCGTCTACAACGCGCTCTTCTCCGACAGCAGGCTGTCTGGCCTCTTCGATCCCGACCATGACCTGCCGATTGACGTGCAGCCGTTCATCGGGCTGAACCTGACACCCGAGGGCGATTGGCAGGCCTTCGTCGAGGTGAAGACCCGCCCGAAGGCGGCCGATGGCTCGAGCGCACGCCACCTTCCTGAACCCATCAGCGTGATCCTCACGGTGCGCAAGGTCGGCCCCGTGGCCACGCTCGATGAACTGCCGGCCGTGCTTGCCTCGCTCGCAGGCCACGCGGAACGACTGGCCGAGTCACGCGTGATCCCCCACGTGATCACGCCGCTGCGCGACGAGATCCTGAGCCACTGAAGGGATCGGGGACCGCAGCGGGCGCCCGCCGAACGGTCCGCCCAAACGACACGCGGCGCCCTGAATCAGGCGCCGCGCGACGAAATCCGGGTTGTGCAGGGCGTCACTTGACCGTGACGAACTTCGAGACCGACTTGATGTCGGGCACGATCTGCGGAGTGACGAAGAGGCTGAACGAGGTGCCCTTCGACAGGTTCACGACCTTGGTCGCCTTCATGCGGGCGGTCCAGATGCGGCCACCGCGCTGCTGGGTCACGTTGTCGCGGCCGCGCGCAGTGGCGATGCGGGTCAGGACACGCTGCACCGAGGGCTGCATGCGCATCAGCCGCTGCAGGGTCTTGCGGTACTTGGGTTCCGCGGGGACCTGATTCAGGGTGATGGTGACGGTGCTGCCAGGGGTGATGGTCATGAGTCGCTCCACATGTCGAGTCGGGAAGTGTAGTGGCTTCAGCAAGGATCAGCAAGGGATGGCGGTTGTGGTCGGGCAGTCAACCTCGCGGGGCCGCGCCACCAGAGGCCGAGAACAGGTGCCAGAGCGCCTGGGTGCCCGATCGACCATGGCCTTGATCGCGCAGCAGTGCGTACAACCGCTCCGCGCGCTCGAGCCCATCGAGCCTCAGGCCCAGCGCCGCGGCCTCGTCCACGGCGATCCTCAGGTCCTTGCAGAAGTGTTCGACGAAGAAGCCGGGCGCGAAGTCACCGCGGAGGATGCGCGGACCAAGGTTATTGACGCTCCAACTCCCTGCGGCACCACCCCCGACGCTCTGGAGCACCTTGGCCGGATCAAGGCCCGAGCCGTGGGTGTACGCAAGCGCCTCACAGAGCCCGAGCATGGAGCTCGCGATCAAGATCTGATTCACCATCTTGCAGTGCTGACCTGTCCCCGGTCCACCATGATGCACGATGGTCTTGCCCATCGATGCAAGGAGCGGTTGAACTGCCTCGATCGCCGCGGCATCGCCGCCGACCATGATGCTGAGCGCCGCGTTGCGCGCACCGATGTCGCCTCCTGAGACCGGTGCATCGATCGCTGCGACACCGATCGAGCTCGCATGAGCGGCAAGTTCCCGCGCGAGCGTTGGTGTGCTCGTCGTCATGTCCATGATGATGCGTGGGCGGACTGCGGCGCGCAGCGTGCCGTGATCACCGCGGTGAACGGCATCGACATCGCTTGGGTAGCCAACCATGGAGATGGCTACGTCGCACGACTCGGCGGCTTCCGCCGGCGAGTCGCACCATATTGCACCGGCCGCGAGCACCTCGGCGGCGCGATCCCGGGTGCGCGTGGTGATGCGCAGTTCGTGCCCTGCATTGATGAGATGAAGGGCCATCGAACGACCCATCACGCCAGTGCCGATCCACGCCACGCGCATCAGGACCTCCTGCCGCATTGCAAGCGGCGAGCCTTTCAAGGACAAGGCCTGCCGGGCGAGATCGCGCAGCAGGCCTTGACAACGGAGAGGGTGGGATTCGAACCCACGAGCAGGACAAGCCCGCTACTAGTTTTCGAGACTAGCTCCTTCAACCGCTCGGACACCTCTCCTGAGGAGCGCCAAGTATGCCCTGCATGCTGCAGTCGGTCAAACGGTTCGGCTATCAGCCAGTCCAGTTGCCCAGCAAGATGCCGAGATCCGCACCATCGACGACGCCATTGCCGGTCAGGTCCGCTGCACCGCCCGCGGCTCCCCACGCACCGAGCAGTGCGCCGAGATCCGCCCCGTTGACGGAACCATCGCTGTTGAGATCGCCCGGAATGCCGTCAGCTTCGCACGCATCGGCGACGCTGTTGCCATTGGCATCTGCGCAGGTGGTCCCGACCCCCTGCCAACTCGCCCCTGCCGCAACGGCATCGGCTTGGGTGAGGATGAGGCAGAATCCATTCGGGAAACACGACGCGCCAACCGGATCAGGGCAGTCGATCGTGGCACAGGACGAGTTGTTGCCCTGATAGTTGCCGCCGAGCGCAGCACACTCCGTGGGCGACACCGGGCCTGCACACGTTCCATCGGGCAGGCAGCACGCACCCGTTGGGAAGCACACATAGCCGGCGCAGGTCTGACCAACCGGACCAGGCACACCGCCGGCGGCGACACAATTGGCGTAGGAAAGCCCGACGCAACCGCCGGTCGATGCAAAGCAGCACGGGACGTTGCCGGTGGGCTGGCAGGTGGTCGCGGTGCACTGCACCCCCGCGCCTTGCCAACCACCGTTGAGCGCCTGGCACTCGGCCTGCGTCCGCAGCTGGCAACCTTGCCCGTTGGGCAGACAGCACGCCCCGGTGGGTGGCGTGCAGTTCACACTGGTCCACGTGGCACGCAGGACCCAATCGCCGCTCGGGCGACAGCCCGAGGGCAGTTCGCTGAATCGCTTCCAGCCCGGGGGGCAACCGAGAATCCCGCAGTTGACAGCATTGAGCCAGTTCTGGGTGGATTGCGCGAGTCCGCTGGTATCGGTGGCTGGAAATGCGTTGCTCGTCGAGGGTGGTGCCGTGAAGCACGGATTCGCCGTCTGGTTGTTGTGCTTCACGATGCGATACGCGATCGAGAACGCATTGCTCGCATTGGCGTTGATGTAGATCTGCTCGGGGTCGGACGGCTCGACGAGGAACTGCACATTGACGCCATTGGTGCCGGGCCCCATCTGGATGTGAGGAATCAGGTCGCCATCAGAGTCGATGCTGAACACTGGAGTTCCGGTGCTCGGCAAGCCCTCGTACACCGTGATGCCCCACTCCGTGGTCGTGGCGACGGTCGCGGACTGCGTGCCGAAGATCATCTCCGCAAGGTCGAGCCTGATGGGAAAGGCATTTGCCGGAAGCACCCAACTCACGGCTGCCGACTCACTCTGTGCAAAGCCACCCTGCAAGAGGTACTGCCCACCGGTGAACGATGCATCGGTATGGGTGCTCACGACCGGGTCGCACTGCCCGGCCAACGAACCGTCCTGCGTCTGGCGGCTTAGGCGATGCACGACGCGGAGCAAGTCGGGTTCGCCCGTCTGGATCGGGAGAGGATTCTGGCGGGGCCCCAGGTCGTCGGCTACAACCGTCGAGGCTATGAGCGCCGCAAGGATGGGTGCACTCCGAAGCATGGGCAAACCTCCTGAAGTTGCGCACAGGTTA
>SYIB01000331.1 GCA_005798965.1 Planctomycetia bacterium | reverse complement strand
GCCTTCCTTGTTGATGCGCACGAGTGCGCGCGTGTAGGTCAGGCTGTCGGCGCCGCGGCCGCCATACTGCTTGGGCATGCTCATGCCGAGCAGGTTGTGCTTCGTCGCCAGTGCGCTGATGGCCGGGTTGAAGCGGCGCTCGAGGTACGCGATCTCCTCGATCGGGCGGATCTCCTGGCAGTAAGCCTCGACGTCCGCCTCAAGCTTCGCCTTCTCGGCGGCCGTGAAGGTGGCGTTGGTGGTCGAGGCGACGGCTTCAGTCATGATGGCTGGGTTCACGAGCAGGTCTCCTTGGAGGACCACCAAGTGTAGGCCAGCACCGGGTGCGCGCCGATGGGGAAACCGCCGTGAACGGCCCCGTGACTGTCGATAAACAGTGTCCGCGGTACCCAGCCGCGCCAGGGGAGCCGTGACGCTGGAGACCCCCCGGCGGACCGGCGGAGTGAATGCGGCAACGCATGGGTCGACTCAGGGCGCCTTCGCGGGAGCGGCGTCGCCGGACGGGGCTGGCTCGGACGTCGAGGCTGGCAGCGTCAGGGTGATCTCGGCCGCATAGATGCTCTTGGGATCGCCGCGCTCAGCGAGCGTGGCCTCCATCACCTTGCGGTTGCGCGTGACGGGGCCATCGTGGAGGACCGCCGTGGGGGTGCGGATGATGACGGGCTGATCAAGATCGACCATGCTGTCATCGAGTCGGATCGTGAGTTCACCGAGGTCGCGCCACGATTCGATCGTGATCGTGTTGCCGGCCCGGCTCACCACCACGCGACTGCCCGCCTTGGGGGACTTGACCTTCAACCAGTAGAAACGGTCGTGCGTGACATCGTCCTGCAGCCAGACGATCTTCGTCGGGCGTTCGACGCGGGTGTGCTTGGCCATCCAGACGATGCCTTCGGCATCGGCGCGCTCCATCCAGTGGCCCTTGCCCTCGTGCACCTTCACGAAGTGCGGGTAGCCGCCGGGATCCTTCGCGGCCAGCTCATCGAGCCGCGTCGACCATTCGCGCGCGATCAGGTTGCGATTGAAGTTGCCGTCGTTGCCGCCCATGTGCAGCGTGAAGGCCAGGTTGCGCAGGCCGTCGGGCTGGGTCTCGTTGGGATGGCCGGCCATCATGCCCGCGCCCGCGAACCAATCCGCCATGCGAGGGGCGAGCTGGTACGTGCCGTCGCCGCCGGCGCTGTAGCCGGTGATGTAGACGCGATCGGGATCGACATCGTGCACCAGGATCATGTCGCGAATGAGCTGGGCGAAGAGCGCGTCGATGTGCCCCTGATGCCAGAGGTTCCAGGTGTCGGTCGGTGCGCGCGGAGCCACGTACACGCCCTCGCCTGCCACGAAGCCCTTGCCCGTGAACTCATAGAGTCGCTTCTGGTTCTCCCACTGCTGGTCGTTGACCTCCTTGGGCGCGCCGCCGCCGCCGTGCATGCTGATCCACAGGCTGCGGCCGCCTTCGGGCTTCTCGCCATGGACCGCGAACCAGATCGGCATGGTGACGCCGTCGGCCGTGATCGCGCCTGACTCGAGCTCGGCCTTGGCGGCCTTGGTGTTCTTGGCGGCGTAAGACTTCCACAGCGAACCTTCGAGCTTTTCGGCTGCTGCCTTGGTCACGGCCTTGCCGGCGGGGCCCTTGGCAGAGCGCTTGGGTTCGTCGCCGAGCACGCCGGGCGCTGGCAATCCCACGGGCTTGAGCACGAAGCTCGCCATGCACGGATCTTTGGCTGCGGTCGTCGACATCGTGGCCTCGGTGCCATTCACCGAGATCAGCACGGCGGTGCCTTCGGGCACGAGTACCGAGAAGTGATCGTTGGCATCAAAGCGCTCGTCCTTGGTCGTGCCGCGGCCCAGCTCGCGCCCCTGCGCATCGCTCACGACGACCGGCTCAGCCGTGCGCAGGTTGCCGCGGACCACCCTCACGTACACGCGCACCTGCCCGGCCGGGACGGCCGTGCCGAGCGAGCGGTAGCGATCCGTGACATCACGTGCGCGAGAGATGGGGCCAGACGCGTTCCAGACCATGGGGAAGGCCAGCGGCGAATCCTGCCACGTCACGGCGTAGATGCCGTGCTTGGGGTCATCGCTGCGCTGTTCGGCAGCGCGCGCGGTGAACCAGCCTTGGTCGAGCGACTCGCCGGTCGCCTCCGCCGCGCCCGTGAAGCGCCAGGCGTCGCCATCCCAGATCTCGGCCCACGAGTGATTGCCCGAGCCGTCCATCCACATCGGTACACCAACGAAACGAGCGGGGATCCCGACACTGCGGCAGGCATCGACGAAGAGGATGCTGAGTCCAGTGCATGAGGCAAGACCGGTCTCCATCGATTCGGCTGGGCTCTGGTTCGCCTTGCGGCGCTTGGTCGAGTACTGCACCTTGACGATCGCCCAGAGCCCGCGATTGACCGCGGTGGCAGCCGCAGCGAGCGAGGTGCGATCGCCGACAAGCGGTTGAGCGATCGTGCGCAGCCGCTCGCGCCAGGGCTCGCGCGTCTCATCGACGCTCGCGTACGGCAGGATCGCATCGCGGAAGAGCTCCTCGCTCACCTGCTCGCGCCAGGGCGCCGACTGCCAGGCATCGAGTGCCTGCTGCGCATCGAGCGCGAGGAACCCACCCTTCATCGTGCGCAGGTCGGCCTCGGGCATGTGCGCGATGAGCCACTCCAGATGCGGCCGCAGCGCGGGGCTGGCTTGGGCGAGCGCGGACTCCAGTTCCGCACGGTTGGTGCCCGCACGCTCCAGCGCCTTCGCGCAGGCGGGGCTCACGGTCTCGGC
>SYIB01000047.1 GCA_005798965.1 Planctomycetia bacterium | reverse complement strand
GATCCCAGCTGCACGGCTGCGCGAGGCGATCAACGGCGGGATCCCGGGCGAGGGCGGCTCGCGCACGCTCAAGAGCGACGACTTCACGGTCGCCTCGACGCCCAAGGGTTTCGTCTTCACGGGCCGTGGCTTCGGCCACGGCGTCGGCATGTGCCAGCATGGTGCACAGGCGACCGCGAAGGCCGGCAAGAGCTGGCAGCAGATCCTCGAGCGCTACTATCCGAGGGCCCAGTGCGTGCGCGCGTGGTAGCGCGGCCATGGGCACCGCGGCAGACCGCATCGAACCCGCATGTTCACCGGCATCGTCCAGCACGTGGGCCGCATCACGGCCGCCGAACCGAGCGCCGCCGGCGCACGGCTGACACTTGATCCTTGCGGCTGGAGCCACGAGCCGGCGCGCGGTGACTCGATCTCGGTCTCGGGCACGTGCCTGACGGTGGTCCAGGTGCAGCCCGGTGCGTGGAGCTTCGATGTGATTCCGCAGACGCTCGCGCGGACGGCACTGGGAACGCTTGCCTCGCTTCCGCGCGCGGTCAACCTCGAGCATGCGGTGCTCGCCTCCACGCCGCTGGGCGGCCACATCGTGCAGGGGCACGTCGACGGTCTGGGCCGCGTGGCCTCGATCCAGACCAGCGGGCAGTGGCGCGTGCGCATCGAGCCCCCTGAGCCGGTGGCACGCTTCATCGTGTCGCAAGGCTCGATCGCAGTGGACGGGGTCTCGCTGACGGTTGCCGATGCCGCTGCGGATGGCGCGTGGTTCGAGGTTGCGCTGATTCCCGAGACGCTCTCGCGGACCACGCTCGCGGCGCTGGCGGTAGGGCATGCCGTCAACATCGAGGCGGATCACCTGTCCAAGCTCATCGCGCGTGAAGTGGAGCGGCGACTCTCGCATGGGCGTTGATGCTGCGCGTGCGCAGCACGCCGCGTGAGGCGTGTTCCACCACATTCCGGATGGCCCACACCAGGTCGACGACGAGCGCAACTCGCGGGATCCGCACGGGCAGTACAAGCGCGAGTGCGAGGATGCCGTCCTGCACGCCAACCCCCATGCATGCGTGGCTCGCCTTGGCTGGCAGATCGACGCGGTCCAGGCGGGGAACAACATGCTCTTCGCGCTCGACCGATGGCAGGCCACGGAAGGGCGCATCGACAGCAACGCCGATGAAGGCCACAGCTTCGCACGCATCGTGCAGGCGATGAAGCAGGTCTTCGGTCGCACCGCCTGGAACCTCCACGAGCACCAGCACGATGTGCACGACCAGCGTCTCAGCGGGGGAGGTGCGCTCGTACCGCCGCTGTCTGCTCGGCTGCCACCTCTCAGGTCCGAGCCGAGCGCTGCCTGGGTGATCGCGGTCAACTATCGCGGAGAGGTCAACCGCGGCAAGGTCGCTGGCCGATCACGGACTCCGGCCCGACTCACTGCCGGTCGATGCACACCATCGTGACGTCGTCGTGCAACGGCGTGCCGGCGCAGGCTTGGTCGGCATCGTGGGAGACGGCATCGCAGAACGCTTGCGGCTCCGCGACGCCACGATGCTGCGCGAAGCACTGCAGGTAGCGATCGTTGGGAAGGCGGTGCTTCTTCCGCAGCACGGCGGCATCGGGGAATGCCTGTTCGAAACCATCTGAGTGGAGCAGCAGTCGATCGCCTGGTGCGAGCTCGAGTTCCGCCTCGCCGAAGGTCGTGCCCTCGAACACGCCCAGCAGTCCGCCAGTCGTGCCGTGCGGCTCGAAGCCGCCACCCGCACGGGCAAGCAGCACCGGCGGGTGACCGGCGCAGCTGAAGCGCACCTGGCCGGTCTGCACATCGATCACGGCGTACACCGCGGTCGCGAAGCGTGAAGCGTGCTCAGACCGGGCAAGCATTTCCGTGTTGAGGCGCTCGAGGCTCTCCGCCGGGCTCAGCACGCGGTAGGCGTTGCCCGCGATGTCCTTGGTCGGCAGGGCGCGGCCGATCACCAGCGTCATCAGCGCAGCCGGCACACCGTGGCCCACGGCGTCGGTGATGAAGACGCCGAGCCTTCGCTCGTCAAGCCGCATCACGTTGTAAAGATCGCCGCTGACGAACTCGGCTGGCTTCCACAGCGCGCCCATGCGGATCGAGCCCAGGGTGGGCAACGTGCGCGGAAGGAAGTCACGCTGCACGCTCGAGGCCAACTGCAGTTCATCGGTGATCCGGTTCACCTCGGCGCGCAGGTCGCCGCTGCTCACGTTGGCTGCGATCGCTTCTCGGCGCATGCGGTCGAGGTCGATCTGGCGCTCAAGAAGGCCAAGCAGCATGCCCGCAACGAACTCCGGCGGTGCATCGGCGGGCGCACGCGCGACGACGGGTTCGCCGGCATCATCGGCCCCCAGGCAGAGGACGGGCACATGGCGAGAGAGGGCGTCCTCGACCAGCCCACGCACCTGGGGGTCGGCGCTTGCCGATCCCAGCACGAGCACGGCCTCGGCGCGTCGCACGCGGCTGCCGGCCTGCGCGGCGTAGGCATCACCACCTTCACAGGTGAATGGACCCGTTGAGGCGAGGGTGCGGGCGATCGCCGCTGCCGTTGCGCCATCGCGCGCCGCGAGCACCGTGATGGCGCGCGGCCTCACTGGGCGAGTTCCTTCAGGGCCTTGGCATCGAGCGTGACCTTCGTTCCGGGCACGATGCCGAGCCGATTGATCGTGCGCGCCTTCAACTCGATGACGAATTGCGCTGGCTTGCCGCTGGGGTAGCGGCGCAGGCGGTTGAAGTAAGCCTGTTCGCTTTCCCCCTCCGCCTGCGGGGCCTCGGTCGTCATGGTGTAGGCGCTCACCACGAACCCTTGCGGATCCACGTAGAGGATGTCCATGTCCGTGATGCAGTGACGCATCCAGAATCCCTGCAGCTCGGGTGTGCGGAAGGCGAAGATCATGCCCCCGTGCTCAGGGATCTCGGTCACGCCGCCGAGCCCACGGGTGCGCGAGGCATCGTCGGCCGAGACCGTGAGGTTGAAGACCTCGCCCTTGATCTCGATCCGCCCGGGATCCGAGCCGCCGCACGCAGCGAGCAAGGCACTGAGGGCGATCACGATCAGCGTCACGGTCCGTGGCATAGCCAGTGGACGATATCCGGCGTCACCCGCAGGCGTGCCTCCGTCGCGACAAGGGAGCGGAGCGCGTCGGGCGCCACGGCAGAGGCCAGTTCGGCCGGCGATGACTCCCCGCCAAGTTCGGCAGCGCCGCACCAGTGCAGCACGAGTCGGCGCACACGCCCCGGTGTCGCGCCTGCGGCTGCCAGCGAGCGCAGCGAGAGCGCATCGTGCCGCTTGGCGAGCCGACGGCCGTGCTCATCAACGACCAGCGGCAGGTGCCACCAGCGGGGGCATGCGCCGCCGAGGGCATCGATCAGGACCGACTGCAGCACCGCGCTGTCGAGAAGATCCTCGCCGCGCACCACATCAGTCACGCCAGCGGCCAGGTCATCGACCACCACAGCCAGCTGGTAGCTCGGCACACCGGACTTCATCCAGACCAGCGGGTCGCCCCAGACCAGCGAGGGGTCGAGCGTTCGATCGCCGTGCAGTTGGTCTTGGATCGTGCGCGGCCCGGCCGGACAGGCGAAGCGATGGTTGCATGCGGTGTTCTGGAAGCTCCAAGAATCGCCCGGCGGCGGGCGCAAGGAGGGCGGAAAGCGAAGCACGGCATCGCCCTCGTTGGGCGCGTTGGCTTCATTGGGTTCGGCGGCGTGTTCACTGGCGGCGCGAACTTGGGCGCGCGAGTGGGGCGCCTCGAAGACGAGCCCGCGTGCAGCCAGCCCCTGCATGGCACGTTGGTGGCGATCGACATGCTCCGACTGGAGCTCCGGATCGCCGTCCCAATCGACGCCCAGCCACTGCAGGCACCAGAGCGCATCAAGCCGTGCATCGGCCGAGGCTCGCGACGCATCAAGATCCTCCAGGCGCAGTCGGATCGACCAACCGTGGGCGCGCGCGAGCGCCCAGGTGCACAGGAAGCTCCACGCATGCCCCAGGTGCAGGTGGCCGGTCGGGCTCGGCGCCAGGCGCGTGACGGTCGTTGCCATCGGCGGCGAATATAGTCCTCGCATGCACCGCTACTCAGACGCCGAAATCGACGCAGCCCTCAGCCGTCTTCCTGAATGGTCGCGCGTGGGCGAGTGCATCCAGCGAACCTTCACCTTCGCCGATTTCGTGCAGTCGATGGCCTTCGTCAACGGCATGGCGGACCACGCGGAGCGCGTGCAGCATCATCCCGACATCCTCGTGCGTTGGTCCAAGGTCACGCTGAGCCTGTCCACGCACGATGTCGGGGGGATCTCGATCAAGGATGCTGAGTTCGCGGCGCATGCGGATGCGGCGGCTGCGCTCAAGCACGCCTGAGGATCGATTCGGCGCGTGAAGCCCGTGGGTGATCGGCTCAGCCGATCGAGGTGCGCAGCGGTGCAAGCGCATCGCGCAGGAGCGCTGCCCGCGCCGCCGATTGCTGCTCGAGCGTCTCCATCGGATCGTTCGGACGAACCAGAGCGAGATGGGCCGGCTGGACCTGCAGCAGCAGGCGGTGCACGAGCGTGGAGTCGATGGCCTCGGTCAGTCCGCTGGCGATTCCCAGCCGCAGGCGGCCAAGGAGTTTCATGGCCTCATCGAGCGACATCAGGCGGGCATGCGTGAGCATGGCCGCGGCACGGATGAACCGGTCGCGCGCGGCAGCGGGGGCCTTCGAGCGATACGTCTCGCGAGCGAGCCGTTCGTAGCGGATCACCTGCGGAATGATGCGGTCCCGCAGTTCCCCGACGACTTCCTCATCACGCATCCCCAGCGTGATCTGGTTGCTGAGCTGGTAGAAGTCGCCCATCGGCTCCGAGCCTTCGCCGTGGAAGCCGCGCAGCGCCAGGTGCAGGTCCTTGGCGGCACGGCGCACGCGGTCGAGTTCCGAGGTGAGTCGCAGCGCCGGCAGGTGGAGCATCACGCTCACGCGAATGCCGCAGCCCACATTGGTGGGACAGGCAGTCAGGTAGCCCCATCGGTGGTGCCAGGCGTAGTCGAGCGCCGACTCGGCCCCCTGATCGAAGGCGGTGGCCGCGGCGAAGCACTCATCGATGCGCAGGCCCGAGTACATCGCCTGGATGCGGAGGTGGTCCTCCTCGTTGACCATCACCGAGAGCGTCTCGTCAGCCGAGATGCCGACGGCGCGTGGCGCATCGGAAGCGGCGAACTGCTTGCTCACGAGGTGGCGCTCCACCATCTGCGTGCGCTGCTCAGCGGGGCACCCCTGAAGGTCCACCCAGCCAAGCATCCGCCCCCACGATGCGGCTTGAGCGCGATCCCGGACCATCGACACGACGTCGCGGCGCTGCGCGGTCGAGGCGCGGTTGGTGAACGGGAAGCCAGCAAGGTTGCGGGCCAGCCGCACACGACTGGCCACGACGACGTCAGCGTCGCGGCCAAGTGGTCCCAGCCACGGTCCGCCGTTCTCGATCGGCTTCATGCCTGCTGCCCCGGAATGCCGTCGACCTCACGCAGGGAGTTGCGGACCTGCGCGGCGACTTCGTACCGTTCGGCGGCGACGGCCTGCTCGAGGTCGTTCAGCAAGCGGGCCCGGTAGGCCTGGCGGGCTTCTGCATCATCACGGCGGGCAGGCGCCCGTCCGCAATGCGCGGTGGCGCCGCCTTGAGCGCGCTGGATGGCTTGATCGATCATGGGCGACAAGGCGTCGAAGCAGGCGGAGCAGCCGGCGAGGTTGTGCTTGCGGAACTCCGCGAGCGTCATGCCGCAGCCGCCGCAGGCTGGCAGGGTCCGTTTGCCACTGAGGTGGGGCGCCAGGAGCTCGGCGATCGAGACGCTGGCAGGCACAGGGTGCATCTGCGCCGCAGCATGCTCAGCACAAAGGTGCACCGTGGTCTGCACGCCGGCGGTGATCACCGTCTCGTGCACGACGGCTGGCTTATCGCACTGGTCACACTTCATCGTCACGAAGTGTATGCATCGACCACCGCCGCGCGGATCCGTGCAAGTTCTTCCAGCAGTTTCGGCATGGTGGCCAGCGGCTGGCAGGTGGCCTTGTCGCTGAAGGCCCGCGCCGGTTCGGGGTGGCACTCAAGGAAAACGGCATCCACGCCCGCCGCCACGGCGGCACGGGCCAGCAGCGCTGCCCGATCAGGTCGGCCGCCGGTCATGGCGCCCTCGGCACCCGGCAGTTGCGTGCTGTGGGTGACGTCGAAGCAGACCGGCACGCCCAGATCGGCCATGTCCTGCAGTCCGGCGAAGTCATTGACCAGTCGGTGGTAGCCAAAGAAGGTTCCGCGTTCGGTGAGCATGATGTGATGGGCTCCGCCCTCGCGGACCTTGGCCACCGCGTTGCGCATCTCGCCGGGAGCCATGAACTGGCCCTTCTTCACGTTGACGGCCCGGCCGGTCTGGGCAGCTGCGAACAGGAGGTCCGTCTGCCGGCACAGGAACGCCGGAATCTGGAGGATGTCGACTGCCTGCGCCGCGCGCGCGGCCTGCTGGGGTTCGTGGATGTCGGTGGTCGATGGCACGCCAAGTCGTTCGCGCAGCGCGGCGATCATGTCGCAGCCACGTTCAAGGCCGGGGCCGCGAGGGCTCGATGCGGTCGATCGATTCGCCTTGTCGAAACTTGCCTTGAAGACGTAGGCGAAGCCGAGCGCCCGGCAGGCGTCGCGCATGGCGGTGCCGATGCGCAGGTTGGTCTCATCGTCCTCAAGTACGCATGGCCCGGCGATCACGGTCAGCGGGCGCAGGCGGCGGGGGCCGAAGGCAAGGTCAAGATTGAAGAGGCTGTTGGCGTAGGCGGTACCCATTCCCGGCATTGTGACGCAAGCCCGCACAGCGTGCGTTCTCGGGTATTCCGGGACTTTCGCTTGATGAACCCTTGGAGGAAACCGATCGTCCATATGGAAGCGGGCCCAAGGTGCCCGAAGGAGGCACGATGGACCGATTCCCGTATGAGCCCGCGGCGTTCACCGAAGCGATCGCCAAGCACATCAAGGCCACTTGGCGCGACCGCAAGGTCGAGGTCATCGATGCCCTGAAGCTGCTGGTCGACGGCCGCCGCATGGGCCTGGAGAACCTCTATCGCCTGGTCATGCAGGATGCCGAGCGGGCGGCCGAGGTTGTTGGCGCCTACTTCCAGAAGGTCTTCGAGGGCGACCTCTTGGCGACGGCGGCGCTGCCGCTGGCGGTCGCCAAGCCCCGCATCATGCCGCGACTGCAGCCGGAGTCGATTTTCGACTCGGTCGATCGTGAGCAGGTCGCCCACATGCCCTTCGTCAACGGCACGGTGATCGTCTTCGTGATCGACCTCCCCGACATGACCGTCAGCATCAGTACCGAACAGCTCGTGCGCTGGGGCCTGACCACCGACGAACTCGAGGAAGTGGCGCGGGTGAACCTCAGTTCGTACGCACCCGAACTCAACGTCCAGATCATGCAGTCAGGTGACGGCGGCAGGGCGGCGGTTGTCAGCCTTCGTGATGGTTACGACGCTGCTCGGCTCCTGCTCACGCACCTGCACGAGCGTCTTGCGCCGGAACTCAAGGGGGACTTCCTCGTGGCCACGCCAGCCCGAGACATCTTCGTGGCCATGAGCCGCGGCCCCGGGCAGTTCATCGATCGCATCATGGGCCGCATCGACGAGGATTACCGCCGCTTGCCGTACCCGATCACCCGGAACCTGTTCTATGTGACGCGCGATGGCGTCGCCGGGACGGCTGAAGCGGCCTGAGCCGCGGTCAGCGCACCGGTTCGATCGTGGAGCCGCTCTGGACGTAGAAGTTCAGCAGGTCGCCGGTGGCGAAGTCGCTCGCCGCCTGGCCTTGCGGCACGGCGATCCACATCGGAACGACGACGTCGGCAAGCACCATGTTTGAGCGCGTGTCGGTGGCGATCACGCGACCCTGCACGATGCGAGGATGGCCCTCGCTCGGCTCGACGAAAATGCCACCGGCCTTCGCGTGGTGCATCTTGAGCGCCGTCGCACGGAAGCGCGCGTGAACGCGTTCGCCGGCGACGAAGGCGCAGTTCGGGCAGTGGGGCAGGAACGACAGTTGGTACTGCGTTCCGGCAACCTTCACCACGATGCCGTCGGACGAGGTCGAGATCACGAGCACGCGGGCGGTGTCGGTCAGCACTGAGGTCATGGTTCGCCAAGCCTAGCACGGGGCGGTGGCCTCGGCCCCGCGCCGAACCGGCGAGATCAGCCGCGTGAACCCATGGCCAGAAAGTTCGCCAGCAGCCTCGGGCCCTCGATCGTGAGGAAGCTTTCGGGGTGGAACTGAACGCCCTCCATCGGCGCCGCGCCGGCGGGGGCCGTCCAGCGAAGGCCCATGACCTCGCCGCGCTCGGTCCACGCGCTGACTTCGAAGTCGGAGGCAACGGTATCGCGTCGGACGACCAGCGAGTGGTAGCGCGTGGCTTCGAACGGATCCGAGAGCCCCGTGAAGACGCCGCGGCCGTCGTGATGGACCAAGCTCGTCTTCCCGTGCACCGGGATGTCGTTGCGCTCGACGACCATGCCGTGAAGGTCGCCGATCGTCTGGTGGCCCAGGCAGACACCGAGGATCGGCACGCGTCCCCGAAGGGCAGTGATGATCGCGGGGCACGCGCCGGATTCCTTCGGAGTGCATGGCCCGGGCGAGATCACCAGGTGCGTGGGTGACATCGCCAGCGCGGCATCGGCGTCGATGGCATCGTTGCGGACGACCTCCACCCGCAGCGATGGATCGATCTCGCCGAACCGCTGGACGAGATTCCACGTGAACGAGTCGTAGTTGTCGATGAGCAGCAGCACGTCGTGGCTCTGCCGATCATTCGTCCCGGGCGTTGATGGACTTCTTGCGCGTGGCGCCCTCGCCGTACACCGCCAGCTCGCCGTAGCCATCGGGATCGATGCCGATCCGCGCCACGCGGATACCAGCGCTGTCACGGATCGCCAGTGCACCACCCGGCGCGTTGCTGGCCTGTCCGAGGATCACGACGGGGCGGCCTTCCGGCCCCATGAGGTTGAGCAGGCCGCCCGATGCCGTGCCACCGAGCCCGGCGATCACGCGAGTGGAGTGCAGGAGTTGCAGGGCTCCGCCGCCGTCCGCACCCGTCTCGAGCAGGATGTTGGGCTGCTTGCCATCGGCCAGCAGCAGCTTGCCAGTGCCATCTTCGCGCACGAGCATCGAGCCCACTTCCGATCCAGCACTGTTCTGCACGACGACGAAGCCGCCGCCTGCGCGCGAGCCAATCGACGCGGCTGGCTGGCCGCTCGAGCCGAGCACCTGCAGCACGCCGCCGGCCTCCTCAATCGCGGCTCGCACGATGGGCTTGTTGTCAGCATCAGTCAGCGCGATCTGGGCCAGTCCGGTGGCGGCATCGAGCGAGGCGCTGCCCTTGCCGTCGGCGGCGTTGGCTTCGATGCGAGCGCCCTGCGCCGTGGCGTACAGGCTGCCGACGACGCGGCCCTGCGCATTCCACATGATGAAGTCACCGCCATGCTCGTTCGCGCCCAGCCGCGCCACGTTGGCGCCAGAACTCGCCCACAGGCTGAGCCGGCCTGCACCTTGGGTGGTGTCGGCAAGCATGACGACCTTGCCGGCCTCATCGACGATCTCGAGCTTGCGGGCCTTGATGGTCTCGCTGTTCAGCGCCGTCGCTGCCAGCACAAAGGTCGACACGAGCACCGCGCCGAGCACCATGGTCGCACGCCGCCATCGCCGCGCACCGCGCTCGAGGGATTCGACGTGTGTTTCGAGGGCGGACAGGCGTGCTTCGAGATCGCTCATGATGGGGCTCCGTGGAAAGTGGTCGGGGCTAGGATAGCCCCCGGCTCCGTAGCGCGGACCCAAGGAGACCATCGTGGCACGACGCAAGACTGGACGACTCGGGGTTGGATTGATCGGCACGAAGTTCATGGGCAAGGCCCACTCACATGCGTGGGCAAGTGCTGGGCCCTTCTTCGACCTGCCGCTGGCGATCGACTTGGTGACCGTGGCAGGCCGCGACCCGGCCGAGACCCATGAGTTCGGCAAGCGATGGGGCTGGCGCAAGAGCGTGGCGCAGTGGCAACTGGCCGTGCTCGATGCCGAGGTCGACCTCGTCGACGTGAGCACGCCCAACCACGTGCATGCCGACATGTCGATCGCTGCGCTCGAGGCCGGCAAGCACGTGGCGTGCGAGAAGCCGCTCGCCGGCACGCTCGCCGACGCACGCGCCATGGTGAAGGCTGCGAAGAAGGCCAAGGGCCAGAAGACGTTCGTCTGGTTCAACTACCGGCGCTGCCCGGCCGTGGCACTCGCACATCAGCTCGTCCGTGATGGTCGGCTGGGCAAGCTCTTCCACGTGCGTGCGAGCTACCTGCAGGATTGGGGTGGCCCCGACACGCCGCTCCTGTGGCGCTTCCAGGCCAACCAGGCCGGCAGCGGCGCGCACGGCGACCTGAACGCGCACATCATCGATCTGGCGCGCTTCGTCATGGGCCAGGAGTTCACTGAGGTGAGCGGTGCGATCGAGCACACGTTCGTCAAGGACCGCGCTGTCGTGGATTCCGCCGGTGGTTCGATCAGCGGCAAGGGAGCCAAGGGCCGGGGCAAGCGCACCGGACGCAGCACGGTCGATGATGCTCTGCTGTTCCTCGCGCGCTTCAGCGGCGGCGCGATCGGCAGCTTCGAGGCCACGCGCCTGGCGACCGGCAACAAGAACCGCAACCAGATCGAGGTGAACGGGGAGCTCGGCTCGATCAAGTTCGACTTTGAGCGCATGAACGAATTGCAGTGGTGGGACAACACGGCCCCCAAGGCCCTTCAGGGCTGGACCAGAATCATGTGCACCGAGGGCGTGCATCCGTACGCTGGCAACTACTGGCCGCCGGCGCACCTGATCGGCTATGAGCAGGGCTTCGTGAGCATGGCGGCCGACATCGCGATGGTGCTCGGTGGTTCCAAGCCGGTCGTGCCGCTGCCGGACTTCGAGGATGCGCTCAAGACCCAGTGCGTGCTCGAAGCCGCGGTGATGAGTGCCCGCGAGCGCCGCCCGGTTTCGCTGAAGGAACTGGGCTGAGGTACCTTTTCCGTCCTATGGATCCGAGCCTTCAGGACCGGACGGTCGCGACCCTCGACCGCCCATCGCAGCCGACGCAGGCTGCGGCGGCACCGGGTGCCAACGAGGCCGCCGAGGCAGCCCGTCGTGCGGCCGAGGCGCTCTTCTCGCTGCAGCGCCCTGATGGTCACTGGTGTGCCGAGCTCGAGGGCGACAGCATCCTCGAGAGCGAGTACATGCTGATGAAGTTCATCCTCGGCCAGGAGCGAGAGCCCATGGCCGATGGGCGCGACGGCTGGCAGGTGATGCAGGAACTTGCCGCATCGCTTCGCGAACAGCAGCGACCTGACGGCGCTTGGGGCCAGTATCCCGGCAGCGCGGCCGATGTGAGTTCCTGCGTGAAGGCGTGGGTCTGCCTGCGGCTCATGGGTGACGACGAGCGCGCGCCGCACATGCAGCGGGCCGCGGCCATCATCCTTGCGCGGGGGGGGGCGGAGGCGTGCAACAGCTTCACGAACTTCTACCTCGCTGCGCTGGGACTGATTCCCTGGATGGCCGTACCCGCGATCCCACCCGAGGTGGTGTGGCTGCCGCGGTGGTTCCCGTTCCACCTCTCGAAGATGAGTGCATGGAGCCGCACGATGATCCTGCCGCTGGCGATCGTGAGCACGCTGCGACCGACGCGACGGGTCCGGCTTGCGCTCGATCCGATCACGCGGGACCGGGGTTCGCTGCGTCGACTGACGATGCGGCGCGAGGTGCCCGCTGCATGGCGCGCGTTCTTCCGAGCAATCGACCTGGGCTTGAAGGGTGTGGGCGCGTTGATCGGCACCGCTTCGCGCCGGACGGCGGTCCGCGATGCCTTCGACT
>SYIB01000330.1 GCA_005798965.1 Planctomycetia bacterium | reverse complement strand
TGTCCTTGCGCTCAGGAACGGCCACGCGGACGATGTCGGCTCCAGCCTTGGCGTAACGGTTGATCTCGGCGACGCAGGCATCGATGTCGTGCGTGTAGCCGGCGTTCATGGTCTGCACGGCGACGGGTGCGCCACCACCGATGCGCACGCGGCCGACGCGATCGTCGCCAACGATGACCTGACGGGTGATCTTGCGGGGAGTCATGGGGCGCAGAGTGTAGCCCCGCGCCCCGGTTCCTTAATCGCTATCTTCGCGCCTTCAGGAGATCCAATATGACCACCCCAGCACACGGTTCGGCCAACGGACGCCTCTCGATCATGATGTTCCTGCAGTACGCCATCTGGGGAGCCTGGCTGCCGTTGCTCTGGCCGTACCTGTCCAACCATCTGAAGTTCTCCGGTGCCGACATCGGCAACGCTTTCGCCCTCGGAGCGCTCGGGGCGATCTTCGCACCATGGATCGCTGGCCAGATCGCCGACCGCTACTTCAACACCGAGCGCTTCCTCGGCTTGGCACACATCGCTGGTGGTGTGCTGGTCTGGATGCTTGCCTCGATCGAGACCGTGGACCAGTTCCTCTGGTTCAGCTTTTTCTACAGCATCGTCTACTCGCCGACCCTTCCACTCACCAATTCGCTTGCCCTGAGCCACTGCGACCGCAACCGTGACTTCGGCAAGGTGCGCCTGTGGGGGACCGTCGGCTGGATCGTGGTCGGCATCGCCATCGGTCAGTGGCTGCTGCGCATGCACACGCCCGGCGCCGAGGCGCTGGCGGGGCTTGACGCCGCTGCCGCCAAGGCGAAGACTGATGCCGCGCACTACGCAGGCATGGCCGATGCGTTCAAGCTCTCCGGCATCCTTGGCGTGGCCATGGGCGTCTACTGCCTGCTCGCCCTGCCCAGCACCCCACCGCAGTCTGGCCGCCAGAAGAGCGCCATCCGCGAAGCCATCCAGCAGGTTCGTCTGGCGCCGCTGGTCACGCTGTTCATGCTTGCTGTGCCGGTGAGCTGCATCCATCAGTTCTACTTCGTGCACACCAGTGGATTCGTCGGCGGCTTGCAGGGTGACACCGAAGATGCCTTCAGCAAGATCGTGAACTCGATCTTCGGCGTCGGCGGTGGCGGTCTCATGACCGTCGGCCAGATGAGCGAGATCGCCGTGCTGGCCTTCATCCCTGCGCTCGCTGCGACCTACAGCCGCAAGACGCTGCTCGCGATCGGCCTGGGGGCCTACGCGGCGCGCATGTTCCTCTTCGCTTATGGCCCCGGCATGGCGGCCGGTGCCGGCATGAGCCCGCTGGCCTTCGTCATCCCCGGGATCGCGCTGCACGGGCTCTGCTTCGGCTGCTTCATCTTCGTCGCCTTCATGATCGTCGACGAGGAGACCAGCGGCGACATCCGCGCCAGCGCGCAGAGCCTCTTCAACCTCGTCATCATCGGGATCGGCATCATCGTCGGCAGCAAGATCGCGAGCGCCGTGTCCGACATCACCAAGGTCAACGGTACGCAGGATTTCAAGGCCATGTTCAGCGTTCCGATGTGGGGCGCGCTGTTCTGCCTGGTGATGCTCCTGATGTTCTACCTGCCCAAGAGCTCGCGTCAGGCGACCGCCGCGAACTGACGGCCCAGTCAGTCACCGGTCCCGAGCGCTTCTGCGGTGATCTGGCTCCCTTTCCGCGACGGCCGCAGGACAACGCTCGCGCATCGCTCAGCAAGGTCGTCCGTGCGTTCATCAACCGGGCCGCGCTCGTCCGGAGCGACCGAGCGGTCCTTCGCTGCGCGGCAAGGATCCGAGGGAGCGCAGGGACGAGCGCTCTCCAGCACGCGCGCTCAGGCGGTCCAGGCGGGCAGCGTGGCTACGCCGCCTTCCATCGCGAGCGCCGACAGCGGCGTGCCTTCCGGCACGGGCGTCACGCCGTCGCGACGCGTGAGCGAGAGCTTGGTCTGGCCGCGCATGTGCTCCTCGAGCGCGATCTCGAGCGCCTTGCGGCGGTCATCCGGCAGCTTGGCGAAGGCCTCTCGCCCGCGACACTTCGGGAAGCCGCGGCAACCAAGCCACGGTCCACGCTTGCCATCGCGCAGGTTCATCAGGTCACTGCACTTGGGGCACGGGATGTCCGTCACGACCGGCGGGGGCGATGGGAACTTCAGCCCGCCCTTGCGGTCGAGATTCAGGATGAAGGGCGGTGGCTCGGTCGGTAGTTCAGCTGCTTTCTTGCCCTTGGGCTTCACCGGGCGCGGCTTGTCCTCGACGAGGAAGTCGCCGAAGCGGCCCGTGCGCTTCACCATCGGCACTCCCGCCGGTGAAAGCAGGTCGAGCTGCTCGGCCATGAGCGGTTCGCCCCGACGGTTGCAGGGCGAGGCGAATGAGCACGCCGGCACCAGCTTCGGCGGTT
Source organism: Planctomycetia bacterium (assembly GCA_005798965.1). Taxonomy (GTDB): domain Bacteria; phylum Planctomycetota; class Phycisphaerae; order Phycisphaerales; family SM1A02; genus SYIB01. The sequence continues at coordinate 7,695 of SYIB01000330.1, read as the reverse complement.
TCGGCTTGGCCTTCGACGAGGCCTTCTTCGGTGGCTTGGCGGCCTCTGCTGAGTCTGGAACCTTCTCGTTGTAGCCGCTGCAGGAGAGGAACTCTCCGGTCCGGCCGAGGCGGTACTCGAGCCGGCGTCCGCATTGGGGGCATGCGTATGGCGATGGGCGCGACGCGGCCTTCACATGGTCGGCCTGCGCTGCGGTTCCCAAGAGCGGCTTGAGTGCGTCGTGGAAACGGTGCAAGAGGTCCGTCCAGAGTTCCTTGCCCTGCGCGACCTCGTCGAGTTCGCGTTCGATCCCGCGGGTGTAGCCGAGCTCGATGAACTGGCTCTTGAAGCCCGCTTTCAGAAACTCGGTCACCGCCTCGCCGAGCGCAGTCGCGTAGAAGCGACGATCCTGCTGCTGGACATAGCCGCGGTCCTCGATCGTGTTGATCGTGCTTGCGTAGGTGGAAGGTCGGCCGATGCCTTCTTCCTCGAGCTTCTTCACCAGTGTGGCTTCGGAGTAGCGCGGCGGGGGCGCCTGGAAGCGCTGGCGCGGTTCGATGTCGAAGGGCGCGAGCATCGCACCCTTCTCGAAGGACGGCAGCACTTGGTCGCCATCGTCCTTGGGCAGGCCGCTGATCTTGTAGAACCCGTCGAAACGCAGCACGCGGCCATTGGCCTTGAACACGGCCCCCGTGTCCCGATCCGATCGGCGCATGCGCACGGCGGTCGAATCCCATTCGGCGTCGGTTGACTGGCAGGCCACGAAGCACGACCAGATGAGGCGGTAGAGCTTGAGTTGCTCGTCGGTCAGTGCACTCGCGATCCGATCGGGCTCGCGGGAGGCATCGGTCGGGCGGATCGCCTCGTGGGCTTCCTGCGCCGCTTCGTTGCTGCTCGCGTAGACGCGCGGCTTCTCGGGGACGTAGCGGTCGCCATGACGGTCCTTCAGGTATCGACGAGCCATGTCGACCGCCTCGCGCGAGAGGCTGGTCGAGTCGGTTCGCATGTAGGTGATGAGGCCCACGCGGCCTTCGCCCGGAAGATCGATGCCTTCGTAGAGCTGCTGTGCGATCCGCATTGTGCGATCGGTCGACATGCCGAGTCGGCTCCTGGCCGCCTGCTGCACCGTGCTGGTGATGAAGGGGGGATACGGCTTGGACCGCGTGCGGGTGACGTCGATCGACTCGACGCGGTAGCGCGCGGCCGGATCGGGTCGGCCCACGATGCGCACGAGTTTCTGCCCGCGCCCCTTGGCAGCGGCGTCGCTCGCACGCTCGATGCGCAGATCGATCAGACCGGCGGCTTCGGCGGCCGACCGGGCATCAGGCGCAAGATCGGCATCGCTTGTGTTCGGAGCCTCGATGCGCAGCGGCTTGCCACCCACCTCGACGAGGTCGCACGACAGCGCGGTGTGCTCGGCAAGCCACGCCATGCGGTCGCGGACTAGGGGTGGCCGGCCGCGCTCGTCACGGCGGGCGAGAAAAGAGGTCCACTCGCCGTGCAGGCCAACCGCCGACTCGACCTGGAAGCTCATGCAGGCCGAGAGCTCCCATGACTCGCTGGGCGTGAAGGCCCTGATCTCCTGCTCACGCTCGACCACGATGCGGGTGGCCACGCTCTGCACTCGGCCGGCGCTCAGTCCGCCGGCGACCTTCTTCCAGAGGATGGGCGAGACCTGGTAACCCACGATGCGGTCGACGATGCGGCGTGCCTGCTGCGCATCGACGCGAGTCATGTTGATGGCACGCGGCGACTGGAAGGCGCGCTGCACCTCGCTCTTGGTGATCGCGTCGAAGGTCACGCGCTTGGCCTTGGCCGGCTCCACCCCGAGCACCTGGGTGAGGTGCCAGGCGATCGCCTCGCCCTCGCGGTCCAAGTCGGTGGCGAACCAGACTTCGTTGGCGCTCTTGGCGAGGCGCCGCAGCTCCGACACCGTTCGGGTCTTGTCGTCGTCGATCTCGTAGGTCGGCGCAAAGTCGTGGTCGAGGTCCACGCCGGGCACCGGCTGCTTCTCGCCCTTGGGTGACTTGCTCGGCAGGTCGCGGATATGGCCAATGGAGGCCTTCACCACGAAGCCCGGCCCGAGGTACTTCTCGATGGTCTTGGCCTTGGCAGGGCTCTCGACGATGACCAGCTGGTAGGCGCCCTTGGGGGTCGGCGTGGGCTCGGCATCCCGGCGGCGGGAACCGGATCGCTTCGAAGAAGAGGTGCGTGCTTTGGCCATCGTCGGGGGCGGAGTGATACGAAGAAAGTGAAGGCGGTGTCAACGACCCGCTGGGCTGGGAGTGACCGCGGTGCATGGGGCGTCGGCGTTTTTCGCGGAGTTTCTCCAGCGTTTCACGCGAAAGATATTTTTGCGATCCCAGCCATTCGCTCCTCCGTGAGCCCCTCGCCAGCATCAATCCACGTCGAGCCTGGCGTGTCGACGAAGCGCTTGAGCCACGTGCGCTGCTGCTTGGCCAGCTGCCGCGTCGCGATCTTGATCGCCTCGAAGGCATCGTCCTCGCCCGACGTTCCGCGCAGGTGCGCGATGATCTCCCGGTATCCCACGGCGGTTGCGGCCTGCGCACCGAAGCCACCTGTCGCCAGCAGCCCGCGGACCTCGTCAACCAGGCCCATCGCGCGCATGCTGCGCACGCGAGCGTTGATGCGACGGTTGTTCGCCTCGACGCCCATGGTCAAGCCGATGAGCGACCAGCCGGCTGGCAACGCCGTCGGTCGCTCACGCCATTGCGCCTGCAGCACGCTGATCGGCGTCCCCGTCGCACGATGCACCTCGATCGCCCGGATCGTGCGTCTGCGGTCATTGCGGTGGATGCGCTCGGCAGCGGCCGGATCGACCCGCAGGAGCTCGGTGCGGAGCGCATCGAGTTCCCAGGAGGAGAGTTCCTCGCGCAGGGCGGGATCGGCCGGCGGGCCGTCGAAGAGGCCTTCCAGCAGCGCTTTTGCGTAGAGGTTGGTGCCACCCACCACGATGGCGACGCCGCCACGGCCGTGGATCGCGGCGAGTGCCGACTTGGCGTGCTCAAGCCAGTCCTCGACGGTGAACCCATCGTGGGTGGGCTCGACCAGATCCAGTCCGTGATGGGGGACGTCTGTGCGCTCGGCCGCCGTCGGCTTGGCGGTGCCGAGGTCCATGCCCCGGTAGACCTGCATGCTGTCGGCGCTGATCAACTCGGCTCTCGGGCCTGCAGCACGGGCCATGGCCATGGCCAGCGCGCTCTTGCCGCTGGCGGTCGGTCCCATCAGCACGATGACTCGGCCTTCAGCCATGGGTGGACGGTACCTTCCGGCGCCCGGAGCCTGATTCATGCCCAAGAAGACCATCCGTGACCTCGACGTGACCGGCAAGCGCGTGTTCATTCGCGCTGACTTCAACGTGCCCATGGACGACGATGGGTGCATCAGCGACGACCGTCGCGTGCGACTGACGGTGCCCACCCTCGTGAGCGTGCTCGATCGCGGTGGTTCCGTGGTGGTGGCCAGCCATCTGGGCCGTCCTGATGGCACGGGTTTCCAGGCTTCCGAGAGCGCTCGGCCGGTGCGTGAGCTCTTGGATGAGCTCCTTGCCGGGCACATCGATGGACCCGTGCAGATGGCAGGCGAACTGCCGACGTCACCCGAGTCGGCTGCCGCGGCTGCGGCGCTGAAGCCTCGGCAGGTGTTGCTCCTCGAGAACCTCCGCTTCGAGAAGGGTGAGAAGAAGGGTGACCCGGCTTTCGCCTCCAAGCTTGCGGGTTACGCCGATGCCTACGTCAACGATGCCTTCGGATGTTCGCACCGCACCGATGCGAGCATGGATGCGTTGCCGCGCGCCATGGCTCCGAAGCCTTGCGTGGCCGGGCTGCTCCTGGACCGTGAACTGACCTACCTGCAGGGCGTGCTCGAGCATCCCCAGCGCCCCTTCGTTGCCATCATCGGTGGAGCCAAGGTGAGCGACAAGATCGCGGCGCTCACCAATCTGTGCGGACGCGTCGACACGATCCTGGTCGGTGGTGCGATGGCCTACACCTTCCTGCTCGCGCAAGGCATCGGCGTCGGGCGCAGCCTCGTCCAACAGGGCATGGTTGACCAAGCGCGGACCATCCTCGGTTTGGCGAAGGAGCGGGGCACGGCGCTGCTGCTGCCGACGGATCACGTCTGCGGCGCTGAACTCAAGGCAGGTACCGCGGAGAGCGTGGTGGTCGGCGCCATCCCCGATGGGCTCATGGGGCTGGACATCGGCCCGGCGACCTTGGCTGCCTACTCGAGCGCAGTCCGAGGCGCCAAGACCATCGTGTGGAACGGCCCGATGGGCGCCTTCGAGACTGAGCCGTTCCACCTCGGTACCTTTGGTCTGGCCAGCGCGGTTGCAGATGCCACCAAGCATGGCTGCACCTCGGTGGCCGGTGGCGGCGACACCGCCCTTGCGGTTGAGCGGGCGGGCCTCGCCGATGCGCTGACCCACATCTCTACCGGCGGAGGCGCGAGCCTGGAGATGCTCGAAGGCAAGACCTTCACCTGCCTCTCCGCGTTGCAGGATGCCTGATCCAAGAGTCGTCAGGTCTATACTCTGGCCTCCCGCCAAAGGACTTCGCCCCATGCTGACCCACATGATCGCCGCCGTTGCCTGCGTCGCCACCCTCGCCGCCGCCCAAGAGCCAGAGAAGCTCAAGGTTGGCTCTGCCATGCCGAGCCTGGAGAACGTCGAGGTCATGCAGGGCTCAAAGGGTGGTCTTGGTGATGCCAAAGTCGTCGTGGTCGAGTTCTGGGCCACTTGGTGCGGGCCGTGCGTGAAGGCCATCCCACACATCAACCAGGTTGCCAAGGACAACGCATGGCGCGGCCTTCAGGTGCTCGGCATCAGCACCGACTCCACCGAGGACAAGGGCAAGGTCGATCCCTTCATCAAGAAGATGGGATCGCGAATGACCTACAACGTTGGCTGGGCCGGCGAAGGCATCAGCCGCAGTTGGATGGAGGCATCGGGCCAGAAGGGCATTCCGACCGCGTTCGTCTGCACCAACGGCAAGATCGCGTGGATCGGCCACCCGATGGACGATGACTTCGAGTCGGCGATCCGAAAGTGCCTGTCGGGACGCTTCGACCCGGAACTCTCCCCGAGGGGCGATCAGTACATCGACGCCGGGCGCAACGCCGCCAAGAAGAAGAACTGGCGCGAGGCTTCGAAGCACTTCGATGACTGCATCGCCCTGAAGCCCGAGATCTTCATCGATGCCATGGAACTCAAGTATCTGATGCTGGCAGATCAGCAGAAGGATGCCGCCGCGGCCAAGGCCTGGGGCGCTGATGTGGCGGGGAAGCTTGGTTCGTCCCCTGTGGCCCTCGCCGAGTTCGCCGTCTTCGTCGCGCAGGATCCGCGGCTGCAGCAGCACGACCTTGAGTCGGCGCAGGCCATGATCGAGGGGGCGATGGCCACTGGTGGTACCAAGATTGATGTACTCGTCGCCGCTGCGCGCGTGGCCAAAGCCGCAGGAAAGCTTGATACGGCCGTCGACCTGCAGAACAAAGCCTGGCGGCAATCCACTCCCGAGCAAAAGCCCTTCCTCAAGAGCGACCTCGACGCCTACAAGCAGTTGCAGGCCAAGGGCGCAGCGGCCAAGGTCGGGCAATGAGTCACGACCGGCTCGCGTTCCCCCAGGGGGTCGCGGTCGGTGCTTCGATTTTCAGCGCTGACTTCGCCGCCCTCGGCAACGACATTGCCGCTGCGCTCGGTGCTGGCGCAGGGTTCATCCACGTCGATGTGATGGACGGCCACTTCGTCCCGAACCTGTCGATGGGGCCGGCCGTGTGCGGGGCCGTGCGCCGTGCGGCCCCACGGGCCCCGGTGGATGTGCACCTGATGGTGCAGCGCCCACTCGCGTTCATCGAGCCGTTCGCGGCGGCCGGCGCCGATTGGTGCACCGTCCATGTTGAGGCGCAGGACGACCCGAGAGAGTGCGCCGAGCGCTCGCGGTCGCTTGGCATGAAGGCGGGGCTCGCCTTCAATCCCCGCACGCCGGTCGAGCATGCACTCGACGCCGGCTTGCTTGAGGCTGCGGACTTCGTCCTCATCATGAGCGTGCAACCTGGCTACAGCGGTCAGGCATTCATGCCCGATGTCCTGGCCAAGGCGCGGTTGCTGCGCCGGGCGGGCTGGCAGGGACCGATCGAGATCGATGGGGGTGTTTCTCCGCTCAACGCTGAAGCGTGCCGCGCGGCCGGTTGCACGCTCTTGGTCTCGGCGAGTGCGATCTTCGGCAGCGGTGACTACGCCGTGGCGATCGACGGCATGCTCGCGTGAGCGGACTGCGCGTCCCGGGTGCGGCCCGGTTTCGCCTCGGGTTGGCCAGCGGCGGCTCGCGCTAGGATCCGCAGCACACGGAGGTCATCGTGGCAGAGCATTCGGTACCCGCATCGCGAGAACGCACCTGGGAGGAAGAAGGCCTCGGCGACAAGCGTGCCGTGCCGGAGGGCCAGTGGACCCAGTGCGAGGGCTGCGGCGAGACGCTCTTCCGCAAGGCGCTCGAAGCCAACCTGATGGTCTGCCCCAAGTGCGACCTGCACATGCGCATTTCCGGCACGCAGCGCATCGCTCAACTGCTGGATGAGGGCAGCTTCGAACCGATGGACGCGCTCCTCACGGCGAACGATCCACTCGGCTTCGTCGATGTGAAGGCCTATCCGGACCGCATCAAGGCGGCACAACGATCAAGCGGGCAGCCCGAGGGCCTCATTTCGGGCACCGGCTTCGTGAAGGGCCGCAAGGTCGTCGTGTGCGTCATGGACTTCTCGTTCCTCGCCGGCAGCATGGGCAGCGTGGTCGGCGAGAAGATCACCCGCGCCACATTGCATGCTCTCGAGCACGGGCTGCCGCTGATCATCGTGTCGTGCTCAGGCGGCGCGCGAATGCAGGAGTCGGGCCTCTCGCTCATGCAGATGGCCAAGACCAGCGCTGCGCTTGCCCGCCTTGACGAAGCGGGAGGTCTGTACATCAGCGTGCTCACGGATCCGACCACCGGCGGCGTGACCGCGAGCTTCGCCATGCTCGGTGATGTGATCATCGCCGAGCCCAGGGCCCTCATCGGCTTTGCTGGCCCGCGCGTGATCAAGCAGACCATCCGCCAGGACCTGCCGGACGGCTTCCAGACCTCGGAGTTCCTGCTCAACGCCGGCTTCATCGACAGGATCGTGCATCGCAGCGCGCTCCGCAGCGAGATCGCCCGCCTCATCGACTTCGCAGGCTGATGCGCACGCACTGCGCGCCATTGCCGGGCCCTTGTGCATGAACGACCAGCGGTCGATGCGTGCAGTAGCGGGATGGTCGCTCGCGGCCGGGCTCCTGTTCTGCCTGCCGTTTTCGCAGTTGGGCTGGTGGTGGTCCATTCCCGCGCTGGCCTGTCATGCGCGCGCAGCCCACGGATCCGTGCGGTGGTGGAAACGCCTGGTGGCGGGTTGGCTCGGCTGGCTGCCATGCTGGGTCATCCTCGAGGGCTGGTTGCACCAAGTCACCACGGCCGGTTGCATCGTGCTCATCGCGTACATGGCGATGTGGTCAGCCTTGGTTCCGGTCATGGCTGCCCGGCTGCGCATGAGCATCGGCGAGCGCTGCGCCTGGCTCGGTTTCCCGTTGGCGCTCGTCGGCATTGAGTGGGCCAGATCGCGCCCGATCTGGGATGGCTATGCCTGGTTCCAGTCAGGTCATGCCTGGATCGATGCCACGCTTCCGGCTCAAGC
>SYIB01000329.1 GCA_005798965.1 Planctomycetia bacterium | reverse complement strand
GAACCCGACCGGCCGGCGCGTCGTGTCCGTGATCGGCGATGCGTCGATCGTGAACGGCCTTGCGATGGAAGGGCTCAATGGCGCAGGCACGCTGCATCGCCAGTTCCTCGTCGTTCTGAACGACAACGGGATGAGCATCGCCAAGCCGCAAGGCGCGGTGGCGCAGTACTTCGACCGCGTGCGGCTCTCGCACACCTACGGCGAGTTCAAGAAGGCCGCGAAGCAGATCACCGAGAACATCCCGGGTGGAAGCCTTGCGCGCGACCTCTACCACCGCGTCGGTGAGAGCAGCAAGAGCTTCCTCAGCGACGACGCATGGTTCGAGCACTTCGGCCTGCTCACGGTCGGTCCCATCGATGGCCACGACCTGCCCACGCTCATCGAGTTCCTGAGCGAGGCCAAGCACACCGATCGCCCGATCGTGCTGCACGTCAAGACGGTGAAGGGCAAGGGTTTCCGCTTCGCGGAGCGGGATTCGTGCACCTTCCACTCGCCCAGCCCCTTCACGGTCGCGGAAGGCGATCTGGAGAACGAGGGGTGCCGCGTCGAGATCAAGAAGGGTGGTCGTTCGTTCACGGCCGTCTTTGGCGAAGCGATGGTCGACCTCATGACGCGCGACTCCAAGGTCTGCGCAGCCACGGCCGCCATGCCCGATGGCACCGGCATCTCGAAGCCCCTTGCGCGGTTTCCGGAGCGCACCTGGGACACCGGCATCTGCGAAAGCCACGCGCTGGACATGATGGCTGGCCTCGCGAAGACCGGTTGGAAGCCCTTCTTTGCCGTCTACAGCACCTTCTTGCAGCGCGCGTTTGACCAAGCGTTCCAGGAAGTGGCACTTCAGGGCTTGGCCGTGCGGCTCTGCCTTGATCGCGCTGGACTCGTCGGTGGCGATGGTGCCGTGCACCACGGTTTCTGCGACGTGTCGCTCCTGGCCACGCTGCCCAAGGCGGCCCTTCTGGCACCCATCGACGAAGCCAGCATGAAGGCTGCCATCGAGTTCATGGCCGGCTATGACCAAGGCCTCTCGGCCATGCGATACCCACGCGCCAACGTGGACACGCGCCTGGCCAGCGACCCCTGCCCGGCCTTCCAGCTCGGTGTGGCCCGTCCGCTGGTCGAACCGGCCAGCGCCGACGTGGCCATCATCGCGTACGGCACGGTGGCGTTCGACGCGCTCGATGCGCTCCCGATGCTGCCCGAGTATCGCGTGGCCGTCTACGACGCGCGCTTCGCCAAGCCAGTCGATGCAGGCCTTCTGCGTCGCCTGATCGAGGCTGGTACCCCGATCGTGACCGTCGAGGACCACTCGGTCCGCGGCGGATTCGGCTCCTGCGTGCTCGAAGCGTGCAACGAGATGGGTCTGGACACATCGCGCATCGTGCGGATGGGGCTTCCGGACGCCTGGATCGGCCACGGTGAGCGCGCCGAGCAGATGGCCGATGCCGGCATCGACAGCGCCAGCATCGCCCGCACGGTCCGCGGCCTGATCGACTCACTCGGATGCGGCGCCCCGCGCCGGGCCCAGCCTGTGGCCATCGGTGCGCAGGTCGGCGCGGCCGTCCCTACAATCGCCCCGCGATGATCATCGACGCGCACACGCGCACGTGGCCCAGCCTCCAAGACCTCGGCAACGAGTTGTCGAAGACCGTGGGGGATCTGTTCAAACGGCTGCCGGTCGATGCATCGATGGCTGCGCTTGAGCGCGCGACTGAACCCCTCGCAGGCTCCCTCATCCACGGTTTCCGGGCCGATCGCGTTGGTGCGAACATCCCCAACGACGCAGTGATCGATGCGGTTCGCCAGGGCAATGGCCGATATGTGGGCATCGCGGGCATCGACCCGACCAGCGACGATGCCTGGGATGAGTTCCGTCGATGCACCGACCTGGGGCTGTTCGGGATTTGCGTGAGTCCTGCGCTGCAGGGCTTCCTTCCCACTGATGCCCCTGCGATGCGTCTCTTCGCGCAATGTGCTGCGGATGGACTGCCCGTCTTCGTCAGCCGCCCGGCCCCCTACACGCGCAACGCGGCCATCGCCAACGACCGGCCCACGGCATGGACCGAAACCATGCGCCAGCTACCACGGCTCAAGGTCGTCTTCTCCGGCATGGGCTGGCCGTGGACTGATGAGTGCATTGCGATGCTCACGGCCTTCGAGAACGCACGGACCGACACCAGCGGCATCGTGAGCCAGCCATGGGCGCTGTACAACGCCATGCTCGGTGCCGTGCAACACGGTGTTGCAAACAGAGTGCTGTTCGCTTCTGGCTGGCCATATACCAACCCAAAGGCCGCAGCCGAAGCGTTGTACGGGCTGGGCTCATTCGCGCTCGCCACACCACTGCCTCGCATCCAAAGCATGGTTCTACGTAAAATCGTGGAAGGTGATGCTTACCTTGCCTTGGGCATCCCCGACCCTGCGTCGCTCATCCGCCGGCCGGCTGATGCACGCTTCGGTTTCCTTGGTCGAACCCCAGGGGCGGCACGATGAAGCACATCACGGTGATGGCTCTGCTGGTCGCGGGCTGTGGCACGGCCGCGCCCATCGAGGTCACCCGACGTGGCGGCGCTGACGAAATCCTGGGTCTGTCACCGGTCGCGGCGTCGTTCAGCATCGAGGAAGCCGGTGCTTCGATCGTGCTCACGGACATCGATCCGGCCCGGCTCGAATCCGACGATGCCGTGAGTGGGCAGGTACTTCATGTTGGGTTCTTGTGGAATCCAATGCCTGGTCGGACGGCCATCGACCCCACGAGCACCAACGTCTCGTTGCGGCTCTTGGTGCTGAGCGCGGGTGAAGCTGGTCTGTACGGGGGCGGTGG
>SYIB01000328.1 GCA_005798965.1 Planctomycetia bacterium | reverse complement strand
TACTTCTCCTACCTGCGCGTCACGCAGGACAACCTCGGCAACGAGATCATCATCGAGGATGGTGGCCGAGATTGGCTGCTGAGCTTCGGTGGGATCACGCCGGTCGAGGTTCGCGACCTCGACTCCAACGGCACCGGTGACTTCATCCTGCAGATCGGCAGCGATGCGATCATCTTCCTCACCGAGATCAAGTCGACCGACAACGGCTTCTCGTATCTCGGCACGGCCTACCGGCGCAACCTCGGTTCGGTGCCCGGTGGCGGCGCCGTCCGCGGCTTTGGCGTGCGGTGAGTCACGGCGCCAGCGTCTCGACCATGTTCTGGATGATCTCGTCGGTGCGCACGCCTTCTGCCTCGGCCTCGAAGTTCAGCAGGCAGCGGTGGCGCAGCGCCGGCAGGGCCGCCCTGCGCAGGTCTTCGACAGTGACCTGCGGTCGACCGTCCAGCAGCGCATGCACCTTGCCCGCCAGGACGATCGTCTGCGCCGCGCGCGGGCTGGCGCCAAAGCGCAGGAAGCGGTTCACGTTGGGGGTGGCGAACTGCCCCTTGGGGTGCGTGCCCAGCACGAGCCGCACGGCGTAGTCCTGCACGCGCGGATCGATCCGCACGGCGCGCACGAGCTTCTGGTGCATCAGGATGCCCTGCGCATCGAGCACCTTCTGGATCGGCTCCTGTGCGCCGGCTGTGGTGCGGTTCAGGATCTCGGCAAGCTCCTCGCGTGAGCTGTAGCCAACCTCTAGCTTGAAGAAGAAGCGGTCGAGCTGAGCCTCGGGCAGGGGGTACGTTCCTTCCTGCTCGACCGGGTTCTGCGTGGCCATGACGAAGAACGGCCGCTCGAGCTCGTGCGTCACGCCGCCCACCGTCACGCTGCGCTCCTGCATCGCCTCGAGCAGCGAAGACTGCGTCTTGGGCGTGGCACGGTTGATTTCGTCTGCGAGCACGATCTGGCTGAAGAGCGGACCCTTGCGAAACTGGAACTCGCGGCCGCGCTCGCTCTCGACCACGATCGTGGTGCCGGTCACGTCGGCCGGCATCAGGTCGGGCGTGAACTGGATGCGACTGAACTGCAGGGTGAGCGCCTGGCTCAGGCTGCGGATGAGGAGCGTCTTGCCTAGGCCCGGCACCCCCTCAAGCAGGGCGTGGCCGTTGGCAAAGAGGCACGTGAGCACGCCATCGACCACCTCTCGGTGCCCAACCACGGCCTTCTGGATCTCGCGGCGCGTGCGCTCGAAGTCCTCGCGGAACTTCGCCATCAGCTGCTCGGTCTGCGACATGTTCGGGACTGTATCCCGTGTCTCGGCCGGGTGGCAGGCGCAAGCGCCACATGCGACCGAGCCAAGCCGTGGCTGCGTGCAGCGTGATCGAGTTGAGCTGTTGCTGTGCACGGGGTGCGCGCTGCCATCGCGACGCATCGCCTAGGTGTGCATCGTGCGCCCGATGCACCCCATGGGAACCGTCAGATCCCGCTCCTCGATGCAGTCCGGGGCAATCCTGCAGGGCGAAGAACTTGATATGTTCCCCGGGTCCCCTCCCGGCGGAGGAATGCGGTGCAAATCCGCAGCGAACGCGTCACCGTGAGCAGGCCAGCCCTGCAAGTCGGGTCGACCGCCGGGCATGGGGTTCGTTGTTCGCCTTGCATCCGCGCGAAACGGATGCGCAACCTGAAAGGGACTTATGCGTCCTTCCCTCCTTGCCCCGGCCGTTTTGGCCGTGGCCTGCCTCACATCGTCGTCGTCCGCAGCCATCATCGCCACCTACTCGGTCGGTTCGGGTTCGAGCACCAGCTCGGTCCAGATCGATTTCGCGAGCGGCAACGGCTACCTCTTCAACGTCAGCTGGGACCAGCCCATGAACGGCTACCAGCTCCTGCAGTACATCGACGCTGAACTCGGCGCTGTCTCGCACACGGCCCAGGTCTTCTCGTTCGGGGTCTTCGTCACCGGCATCGGTGTGGGCAACGATCTCGAGTACGGCGAGGGCGACCTGTGGCCGATCGAGAACTACTGGCACTACTGGACCAAGGACAGCGGCTCGTGGGGGCAGGCGATGGTCGGCGCGAGCGATCGCGCGATCTTCGACGGCTCGTTCGACGCGTGGGTCTTCGGCAGTTCGGTAGTCCCGCAAGCCGTGCCTGCGCCCGGCGCTCTGGCGCTCCTCGCACTCGGGCTTCGTTCACGCCGCCGCTGAACGCGCACGGATTCGTTGCGCTCGTCCGGAGCGACCGAGCGGTCCTTCGCTGCGCGTCCGCGTGGCAAGGGCCGCTCGGAGCGCAAGGGCGGGCGCTCCTCAGCGCGCGCTCAGCTGGCCTTGACCGTCAGCTTCGTCAGCACCTGGTCGATCAGTCCGTGCTCCTTCATCTGGGGCGCGGTGAGCCAGGTGTTGCGTTCGCAGATCTCGGCGATGCGCTCGGTGCTCATGCCGGTCTGCTCGCTGTAGATCGCGTAGAGCTGATCGCGCATGCGGAGGATGTGGCGCGCCTCGATCTCGAGGTCGGTCGCCTGGCCCTCCATCACGCCGCCGAGCAGCGGTTGGTGCATCAGGTTCTCGGCATTGGGCAGCGCGAAGCGCCGGCCCTTGGTGCCGGAGCAGGCGATGACCGAGCCCATGCTCGCCGCCTGGCCGATGATGTACGTCGCCACCGGGCACGGTACGAACCGCATGGTGTCGACGATGCCCAGACCAGCGGTCACGCTGCCGCCCGGACTGTTGATGTACATGCTGATCTCGGCCTTGGGGTCCTCGTTGGCCAGGAACAGCAGCTGCGCGACGACGGTGTTGGCCATGCCGTCACCCACGCCACCGGTGACGAAGATGATGCGGTCGTTCAGCAGGCGGCTGTAGATGTCGTAGGCGCGTTCGCCGCGGCCGGTCTTCTCGATCACGATGGGGATCAGGCTCATGGAGTCCTCGTCGTCGTCTTCGTCGTGGTTGGTGGTCGGGTGATGGTTCATGGCGCCGCGGGCTCAGGCCTTGGGCGGGAAGGTGGCGATGTCGTCGACGAGTCCGTAGGCCTTGGCCTCGGTGGCGTCGAAGAACTTGTCGCGCTCGCCGTCCTTCGCCACGCGGTCGACCGGCTGGCCGGTGTGGCGGGCGATGATCTCGTTCAGCAGGCGCTTGCTCTTGATGATCTGCTCCGCCTGGATCTGGATGTCGCTGGTCTGTCCGGTCACGCCGCCGTACGGCTGGTGGATCATGACCTTGGCGTGCGGCAGGATCACGCGCTTGCCCTTGTGGCCTGCGCACAGCAGCACGGCACCACCGGAGTACGCGCGACCGATGCAGAAGGTGGCCACGTGGCTGCTGATGTACTGCATCGTGTCGTACATCGCGAGCGTGTCATCAACCGCACCGCCAGGGCTGTTGATGTAGAAGTTGATGTCCTGGCCGCGCTTCTGGTTCTCGAGGTAGAGCATCTGCATCATCACGCGCGCAGAGCTTGAGGGTCCGATCTCGCCGATCAGGAAGATCACGCGGTTTTCCAGCAGCAGTTCGTCGATCGACATCTCGCGTGTGCGCTGGTAGCTCACGGAGTTGAGGATCGGCCGCGGCAGGCCGCTGGCCTCGAGGTTGTCGCTGGTGGCGGGCAGGCGCCCGGCTGCGCCGAGCAGGCTCATGTCGGTGATGCTCATGGAACGCGGGACTCTAGCCGAGCGGCGCAGGGCACGCCGGGGCACGTTCGGCACGTCACGCCGCAGGGGAGCGTGCTCATGCAAGATCCACTGAGGTGTGCACGGTGCCTCGATCCGGCGGCCGTTTGCACGGATTGCCTCATGCACCAAACCGCACACCAAGATCCCCGCCCGGGATCGGCTTGGGTGCGCGCGTCTCGTCGGCATCCTGCATGCTGGCCGCCGGTAGCACGAGCACGAACGCCGCTCCTGGCAGCGCTCGTCCCGCATCGGCTGCGCGCACCTGGCCGCCAAGCACTGGGTGCGCGGGCCACGCATCGCCATTGCCCGCATGTTCGACCGCACCGCCGTGCAACAACGCAAGCTTGCGCGCGACCACCAGCCCAAGCCCTGTGCCGCGCTGGCCCTTGCTTGTGGCAAAGGGCTGGAACAGCCTGTCGTGCATCGCCTCGGGCACCCCGGGGCCGTCGTCGCGCACGATCGTGGCGGCGCCGCCGCTGGGCCACCGCGGGCAAGCTTGGATCCAGTGCGTGCTCACCGCCAGCCGGGGTGCCTTCTCGGGCGCGGCATCGACGGCATTCATCAGGAGGTTGAGCAGCGTCTGGTGCACCGCGACCAGGTCAATGGGGAGCTCCACCAGCCCCTCGGCCCGCGTGCGCTCCAGTGATCCGCCGCGTCGTCGCAGCGCGGCCTCGGCCAGTGCGCACGCTTCGTCGACCATGCTGTCGAGCAGCATGGGTTCGGGGTCCAGCGGCCGATCCTTGGCGAAAGCGAGCATGTTCAGCGTGACCTGCATCACACGGTCCAGGTTGCGCGCCACGATCGGCCAGCCCTTCTGGGCCATCTCGAGATCGTGCCGCGACAGCGCCAGCTCCACCGCATCGGCGCCTGAGCGAAGTCCCTGCAGCATGTTCTTGATGCTGTGGCTCACGGTCGCGACCGCTTCGCCCATCGCCGCCAACTGCTCGGTCGTGGGCGGTGCCCCCAGCGTGACATCAGCGCGCTCGACCAGGAGCACCGTCTCGCCCACACGCACCCGGTCGCCCGCGCGCAGCGCCTGGTGCCCGTGGATCCGCGCACCGTTCACGAAGGTCCCGCCCTTGCTGGCCAGATCGCGCATGAGCCACAGGCCATCACGCGGCGTGAGCTCGGCATGGCGCCGGCTGACCGCGCGATCGGTGCAGGGCAGGGCTTCGGTGCTGCGCCCCAGAATCTGCGGTTCGTCCGGGGGTAGTTCGTGCACGCGCCCCGCATCGGGGCCGGAAATCGTTCGCAGCCGCAGCATGGGCGCAGGGTACCTTGACCGCATGCACGCTTCGGCCGATCACCGCATCGTGGTGCTTCATGGGAAGGAGTCCTTCCTGCGCTCGGAGCACACGCGCCGTGTGCTCGCGTGTCTGCATGAGCGTTTCGGTGCCGTCGATGAGTTCAGCTTTGACGGTGCATCCTGCTCGCTCGCCGATGTGCTCGATGAACTTCGCAGTTACGGGCTCATGAGCCAGCACAAGGTCGTGGTCGTGGACAACGCCGAGCAGTTCATGCAGGGCGATGATCGGCGCCGTGCGATGGAGCGCTATGCGGAAAGCCCCATGCAGGATGCCACGCTCGTCTTGCGCAGTGCAGGCTGGCGGCCGGGCACCTTCGACAAGCTCGTGGCGGCTGTGGGGGTGATCCTGAAATGCGAGGCTCCGGGTGCGGCCGAAGCCGTGCGCTGGGCCGTCGCTCGCAGCCAAAAGCGCCACGGCGTGGAGCTGAGCGCCGCCGGGGCCCAGGCTTTGGTCGAGCGCGTGGGGCCCGATCTGGGTCGGCTCGACAGCGAACTGGGCAAGCTGGCGGTGGGGGCCTTGGCCGCTGCGCAGGGAGTCGGGCAGGGGAGCACTTCCGAGAACACTGCCCACGTGGTGATCACACCTGAACTCGTGAAGGAATTCACAGGTCTGTCACGCGAGGAACAGGCTTGGGAGATCCAAGGTGCGCTCGCCACGGGCGATCCGGCGCAAGCCCTGAACAAGGTCGATGAGCTCTTGCGGGTCAGTCGTGCTCCTGAGGTCATGCTTACTTGGTCCACGATCGATCTCGTGCGCAAGCTGCACGATGCCGCCGC
>SYIB01000327.1 GCA_005798965.1 Planctomycetia bacterium | reverse complement strand
CATGACGACCCCGTTGCTCCTGGTCGCGATGGCTTCGTGCGTGCCGTCCGGCAAGGTGCGGAAGACGAGGTCGCTCGCATCTTGGTCGGCGAATGCCGGGAGCCAACCGGCGGAGAGCGAACCGTCGACCTCATGCAGGGTGGTCCGGCCGTTGCGCTGCATGAGAGCGATCCTGCCATCGGGCGTCACGGCGATCGCGCGGAGCTGGTTCGCGAACGCAGGGCCCCATCGGACCGCCTGGTTCGACGGCGATGAGCGATCAAGCGCCCAGGCGTTCAAGCCTTCGATGGCCAGCAGCCGCCCGTCAGGGATGATCAGGAGATCTTCGATCGAGGCAGTACCCAACGTGACGGTCCGACGCAGCACGCCCGAGCGCGGATCGAGTTCGCGCAGGAGGGCGTCGCTGCGCGACCCGACCCAGCGCGACATCGAGCCTTGGAGTTCGAGGAAGTCCACGGTGCCGTCGCCGTCGCAGTCCTCGCAGGCGTCGGGTACGCCGTTGCGGGAGCGGTCGAGCGTCATGTCCGCGAGCACGGCGTCACTGTCAGCGATGCCGTCGCCGTTGCAGTCAGGCTCGCAGGACTGCAGCACGAAGTCGCCGTTGGAGTCCTTCGCAGGGTCGAGTGCCGCATCGATCTCATCAGCCACGCCATTGCCATCGCAATCCGGCTCGCATCCATCTGGGCGACCGTTGGCATTGGCATCCACGAGCGTGCCCGCCGCGATCTCCACGGGATCCGGTGTCCCATTGCCGTTGCAATCCTGGCAGGCATCGAGCAGACCGTCGCCATTCGTATCCAGACTCGGATCGGCTGCGATCTCGGCAGCGTCGTCGAGTCGGTCGTCGTCGCAGTCGCGGGCAAGGCACGGCGCCGCGGCGACGAAGGCCTTGATCGGATCGACTGTGCCGGCGTGCAAGCGCAGGTCGATGTTGGAGCTCGCGCCCGACACGACGTGGCAGTAGCTCATGATCGTGCCGCGCTGCACGGTGCCGCTTGCGCACGCGTCGATCGAGTAGTCGTGGGTGTGCAGCGTGCCGAGGTTGTGGCCGAACTCGTGCGCGGTGACGTTGATGTCCCAGTTGCCGGGGCTCGTCGCGAATGCATCCACGAAACGTCCGTTGAGGTATCCGTTCACCGAGTAGCCGTAGTCGGTGCAGGCGGCGTTCAGCCAAGCCACGCCGCCGTAGGGCAAGTCGCGGCGACCGGTCAAGAGCGTGCAGAGGTCACGGTCGACGTCGGAGCCGTTCTCGTTCCACCATGCGCGGAAGGGGCCGAGCGGGTCGGGCTGGTTGAAGAGATCGTCGGCATCGGGCTGCAAGCGCACATAGGCAAGCGCGATCGTCGTATCGCAGTCACGGCGATAGATCGCCGACACCGCACCGACGAGGGTGGCGATGTACTCGGTCGCAGCGGTACCGTCGCCACTGAAGATGCGCAGGAACTCGAAGTCGCTGTCGACCGCGAGCTCGACCACCGGCCGTGCGCCGGGCACGATCACGCCGGTGCCCGCCAGGCTCCCGTCGTGGCCCGAGCAGTCTGCGCCGCAGGCAGGGACCTCCGGTGCGCTCGTGCCCATGCTGCGCACGAACTCGACCGGACCGGAGCACAGGCCGGGAGCGTCGCTGCCGGTGCGCCGAAGGGTCCAGGTGCCTTGACCGCCACCAAGATCGATCGTGGCGGCCATGCCCGTCGAACCAATGCCGATATAGACATTCGAGTGCGGATGGCCGACCACTGATCCTTGAAGGTGGATGACGCCGTGCAAGGTCGCCGTCAGCGCATCGTCGCGGTGGCGTGTGGCGGAGCCGACGTGCACGACCGCATCGGTGCTGACCGCGGGCATGGGTCGCAGTTCAAGGGCGATCGTGCCCAGCGTGTCGACGGGGAGATCGGCCATGAGCACTGCCGTGTGGGCCGCGTGCAGCTTGGCCGGATCGTGTCCTCGCATGGACTGCAGCAGCGCGTGATGCAGGCCCGGTGCCAGGGCAAGGCGGCCTCGAGCGTCAGGGGCGAGCCATGGGGTGGGCGCAGGGGGTTGCGCAGCGCTGCACATGGCCGCCGCAAGGGCAAGGTCGAGGATCGACATGCTGCAACCGTACGCCGGATCTGGCGGCGGGCAACGAACGATCCGACGGGAAGTTCGCCGCACCGGGAAATCCCCGGGGGCGGGCCACCAGCGCGACATGAAGATCGCCGCGCATGCACCGCCGATGGCCCTGATGGGCCACTTCGCCGATCAGATGTCGAGGTTCTTGACCTCGAGCGCATACTTTTCGATGTAGGCGCGGCGCTGCTCCACATCCTCACCCATGAGGACGTGGAAGAGGCGGTCGCACTCCGCAGCGGCTTCCATGCTCACGCGTAGGAGCGTGCGGCGCGCGGGATCCATCGTGGTCTCCCAGAGCTGCACGGCTTCCATTTCGCCCAGACCCTTGAAGCGCTGGACCTCGATGCCGCGGCGACCGACGTCGTGCAGCGTGGACAGGATGCCGGGGATGTTCGCGACCTCGACGAGCTCGTCCTTCGAGGGATCGGACTTGGTGTTCGCGCGGCCGCCACCGACGGCCTGCTTCGGTTCGCCGTCGTCGTCGGCATCGGTGGCCGGAGCGACGTCTTCGGCCTTGGCCTTGGCGCCCTTCTCGGCGCGGAGCAGCCAGCCGTAGCGCGTGGACAGTTTCTCGCCGGTCACGCTCTCTTCCTGCACGAGGCCGAAGTCGGCGATGTCCAGGCCCGACTGCGCGAGCTGGCCGAAGAGCCGCTCGAGCTCGGCATTCTCATGGAGTTCACGCATGCTCTCAGCTGGCAGGCTGCGCTCCTGTGCCACGCGGACGGCATCGGCCTCGGTCCAGCAGAGCGCCTCACCGCCGCCCCAGCTCACGAGGTACCGCGGGAGGTGCCCCTGACCGGTCGGGTCGTTGGCACGCTCGGCGAGCAACCGCGCGAAGACGATGCCGCGACGCTTGCTCACCGTGACGAGTTCGTCGAGCCGGTGCAGCTGGCGCAGCACACGTTGCAGCGCCTCGCCATCGATGGTGCGCTCGATCGAACCGTTTGCGGCCCGCACCACGAGTACGGCCCGCTTGAGTGCCAGCCCCGCGAGCGTGTCGCTCATCTGCTTGTCGTTGAGCACGTACTGGCCCGTCTTGCCGCGGCTGACGCGGTAGAGCGGCGGCTGGGCGATGTAGATGCGGCCCTGGCGCACGAGCTCCTG
>SYIB01000326.1 GCA_005798965.1 Planctomycetia bacterium | reverse complement strand
GGGTCGCCGTGACCGCAGAAGTGGATGTGGCCGCTTGCGCGCTTCAGGCCAGGGTGATCGCGACCGTCGGGCGTGCCGCCACGCGAGGCTTCAGCAACGTCGGCATCGAGCACCTGGTGGCCGTTGAGCTTGACCGTGATGCGCGATCCCTTGGCGATGATCTCTTCCTCGTTCCACTCGCCCACCGGCTTGAGGTGGCCACGACGCGCCGCAACCACGCCGTACACGCTGCAGCAGAACTGCCACTCCTTCAGGTCCTTCCACTTTGCTGCGGTGTCGTCGAGGACTTGGATTTCCATGCCCTCGAAGGCGGCGTCGCCATCCTTGGGTGCGCGGATCCCGATGCCGTTGTTGCTGCCGGGTGCGAGCTTGAACTGGAGCTTCAGGTGGAAGTCGCGGTACTCGCCTTCGGTGTGCAGGTTGCGCCCGGCAGGGGTGCACTTGATCGCGCCGTCCTCGACGACGTAGCCCACGGTGTCGCCGCCCCATCCAGTCAGCGTGCGGCCGTCGAAGAGGCTGGTGAAGCCCGCGGTCGGGGCCGATGCCTGCTGCGCCGCGGCCTTCGGCGCTGCCACCGGCGGCGCAGCGTCCTGGCTCATGGCGCACATCCCCATGGCGGCGATCGAGGCAACGACAAGGCACGCAGTGCATCGGGTCATGAGGGAAGCCTACCGCCTATCCTTCACGCACCATGCTGTCTTCACTGCTGATCGTCGTGAGCCTCGCCGCGTTGCCCCAGGATCCAGCGTCTGTCGGTGCGTCCGTCCAAGCGCCGGTCGCCGCGGAGTCGGGCATCCCGAGGATCACCGCATCCCGCATCTGGAAGGAGGCGAAGCTGCGCCGCCCCATCCAGATCGTGCAGCGCCCCGACAGCAACGATCTTGTCTACATCGCCGAGCAGTCCGGCCGCATTGTCGAGCTCGACCGCAGCAAGGATGCCGTCACGACCACGACGTGGCTCGACTACAGCGATCCAGTGAACGACCAGTTCAACGAGCAGGGCCTCCTCTCGATGGCGTTCCATCCCAAGTTCGCCACCGATCGCCGCGTGTTCCTCTACTACTCGGCCGATGCGCCGATGCGCGAGGTGCTCGCGAGCATGAAGGTGGGTGAGGATGGCAAGCCCGACCCGAAGACCGCCACGATCATCCTCGAGCAGCCGAGCTTCGAGTGGAATCACAACGGCGGCACGGTCGCCTTTGGCCCCGATGGCATGCTCTACCTGTCCTTCGGCGACGGCGGCAGTGGCAACGATCCGTGGGGCCACGGCCAAGACATGAACACGTGGCTCGCGAAGGTCATCCGCATCGATGTCGATCGCGTGGAGGCGGGGCAGACCTATTCGGTGCCGACCGACAATCCATTCGTTGGTCAGGCTGGCATCAAGCCGGAGATCTGGGCGAGCGGCCTGCGCAACGTGTGGCGCATGAGCTTCGATCGTTCGACGGGCGATCTGTGGGGCGGCGACGTCGGCCAGAACAAGTGGGAGGAGATCGACCTCATCCGAAAGGGGAAGAATTACGGATGGCGTCCGCGCGAAGGGCGCCATGCCACACGCGGCGTCAAGGATGCGAGCGACGATGTGTCGCGCTTCGAGGAGCCCGTCGCCGAGTACGACCACAGTGAAGGGATCAGCGTGACCGGCGGCTTCGTGTACCGCGGCTCCAAGCATCCGTCGATGCAGGGGGTCTATGTGTATGGCGATTATCAGTACGGCACCGTGTGGGGCCTGCGTTACGACACCACGGCCAACGCACTGACCAACGAACCCGTGCGGCTCTTCCGCAAGCGGTTCTGCATCGCCAGCTTTGGCGAACTCAACGATGGCACGCTCCTGATGTGCTGCACGGAAGGTGGCGCCGACGGTCCGGGCTCCATCTACGAACTGGCGCCCGCATCCAAATGACATAAATATCTGCCAATGAGCCACTTGCACCGATGACTTCGGCCAGGGTGGCGCCTCCTCATGCGGTGGTGAAGATCCTTTTCCCCGCCGAGCGGAGCTGAGGGTCGCAGCCGAGCGAATCGGCCGCCCCGCATCGTTCGAACAAACTCAGCCTTCTCGCATGCTGGCGTTCCGCCAGTATGCACGACAGGACAACCTTCCCTGATCGGGCTCATTCGGAGTCCGAGCCTGTCCATCTAGGATCCAGACCATGACCAGCCCGACCATCGTTCGTCTTTGCGCCATCGCGCTCGCCGCGTCCATCACCCTGTTGAGCGATGTCGTCGTCGCCATCCCGCAGGATGCACCGGCTGGGCAGCAGGGTGGTCAGGGTGGTCAGGGTGGTCAGGGTGGCGGCCAGCGCCGGCAGCGCCGTGACCAGCAGGGCGGTGCTGAGGGCGGCCAAGGCCAGCAGGATGGCGCGCAGGGTGGTCAGGGCGGTCAGGGTGGTCAGGGTGGTCAGGGCGGTCGCGGCGATCGCGGCGGATTCGGTGGCGGCGGCATGGGCCGCATGGGCGGCATGGGCGGCCTGATGCGCCAGTTCACCAGCCGCATGGAGCCCGACTTCATGAAGCGCGATGTGCCGGTCATCCAAGACCAGCTCAAGCTCGACGATGGCCAAGTCACCGTCGTTGAGACTTTCATCACCGACTACACCGATGCCTTCGAGCCGCTCGCCGAGGAGACCCGCACGGTCATGCAGGACTCGATGCGCTCGATCATGCAGTCCTTCATGGGCGGCGGCATGCAGGAGCGCATGCGCGACCTGTTCGAAGGCGTGCAGAAGGACATGGAGGCGCTGCAGCAGGAGAACGGCGGCGCCGAGATCGACCCCGAGGTGCGCCGCAAGCTCTTCCAGGAGCGCATGGACAAGCTGCAGCAGGACGTGACCGCGGAGCGCGCCGCCAACGGCCAAGATGCCGAGCAGCGCCGCATCATGAAGGAGATCGTCGATGCCAGCAACTCCTTCCTCACCAAGAAGGTCGAGCTTCGCAAGGAACTCGTCGACGGCGTGAAGGGTGTGCTGCGTCCCGAGCAGCTTGCCAACTGGGACGCCTTCGAGCGCTTCCTGCGCCGCGAACGCGCCATGGGCAATGGCATCCTGAGCGCCGAGAGCACCAACCTGATCTTCGTGCTCGATGACGCCGAACTGACGCAGGCAGGCATCGATGCGACCAAGCCGATCCTCGACAACTACGAGCTCCAGCTCGACGGCGCCCTCAAGGCCCGCGACGAGTTCCTCGAGTCGAGCGAGCCGCGCCTGCTGAAGTCGATGCTCGACGCCAACTCGCAGGAATCGACGCGCATCGTCGATCAGCAGATCTCCATGCGCAAGTCGGTCCGCGACATCAACGAGCGCTTCCGGACCGAGATCACGCAGGCCCTGCCACCCGAAGACGGGGCGAAGTTCAACCTCGCCGCGCTCAAGGCCGGCTACCAGCGGACCTACAACACCACGGCCACCCAGAAGATGTTCGAGGAGGCCAACAAGATCGAGGGTCTCTCGGCTGAGACGGTTGCTGCGATCACCGACCTGGCCTCGCAGTATGAGCGCGAGCTGATGGCGGTCAACGATCGCATCGTGTCGGCGACCAAGAAGCAGGAAGTCGACCGCACCAAGGAAGACATGCAACGCGGCTTGTCCATGATGAACGGCACGGGCTCCTGGTCGAACATGATGGGCCGCGGCCGCGGTGGCGACGAAGGCCAGCCCGACCCGGTCCGTGATGCATTCGACGACCGCGCCAAGCTCGCCGAGAGCTATCAATCGCGCCTCAAGGCGCTGCTCACGCCTGAGCAGTTCGAGGCTCTGCCGAAGGGCAACGAGCGCGGCGGTCGCGGCGGCATGGGTGGCGGCCCCGGTGGCATGGGCGGCAACTTCGGCAGCGGCAAGATCAGCGAAATGCCCGAGCAGTTCCGGGAGCGCGCCAAGGAGTTCGACGCGAACAAGGACGGCACGCTCGACGAAGCCGAGCGCACCAAGATGTTTGAGGACTTCCGCAATCGCTTCC
Source organism: Planctomycetia bacterium (assembly GCA_005798965.1). Lineage (GTDB taxonomy): Bacteria > Planctomycetota > Phycisphaerae > Phycisphaerales > SM1A02 > SYIB01. The sequence goes on along the minus strand of SYIB01000326.1, from coordinate 8,086 downwards.
GTGGCGGTCAGGGCGGTCAGGGTGGTGGCCAGGGCGGCCGGGCCGGTGACAACGGCGCCTGATCCGATCTGCGATACTGCGTCGCATGGATGCGCACGGACGCTCGTTCCCGGAACGCCTCGCCATCGAGGAAGTGCTGCGCTGGATGCGCGGTGCCTTCCTCAATGACCACCACGGCTTCGGGCATTCCTCGGATGACTGTTTCCAGCGAGGGTGCGACATCCTGCGCACGCAGGCCGAGTCGGCGCTGGAGCACTGTGCGCTGCGTGGCGGCAGCGCCCTCGATCGTCCGGCGGCCCTCGCGCGCTCCAAGGAGCTGCTTGCCGAGCTCGGCAGCGCACGGCCATCCATAGCGACCCTCGTCGCGAGCGATGTGCAGGCGGCCTTTGACCGCGATCCTGCGGCGCACTGCACCGACGAGATCCCCATCTGCTACCCCGGCGTCCGTGCGCTGCTCACCCACCGCATCGCGCACGTGCTTTGGTGTCTGGGCCTGCCCGTCATCCCACGGCTCATGGGCGAGATCGCCCATTCCGAGACCGGCATCGACCTGCATCCTGGAGCCACGATCGGCGAGGGCTTTTTCATCGATCACGGCAGCGGCGTGGTGATCGGCGAAACCACCATCATCGGCCGCCAGTGCACGATCTACCAAGGCGTCACGCTCGGCGCGCTGCGATTCCCCACCGATGATGCGGGGCGCGCCGTGAAGGGCCAGCGCAGGCATCCCACGCTCGAGGATGGCGTGACGGTCTACGCGAACGCCACGATCCTCGGCGGCACCACGGTGATCGGTGCCGACAGCACGATCGCCGGTGGCGTCTTCGTGACCGAGAGCGTGCCGCCGGGCAGCATGGTCCACGCCGCGAAGCTCGACGTGCAGGTCAAGCAGCGGCGGCCAGCGCCGTGACGGATCGTGCATCGGCCCGGCATGATTCCGCTGGCGCCGTGACGAAGCATGCGACAGGCGACCATGCGAAGGCAAGTCCGCGCACTTGGGCCGCCATCGCGAGCACGGCGTTCATGTCAGGCCTCGCCTACACCGTCGTGAACGATGGCGTGTCGGCGTGGCTCGCCGCACGGCAGGTCACGCCGATCATCATCGGGTTCTTCGCGCTGTGCTCATTGCCCTACGGGCTCAAATGGATCTGGGCGCCCTTGCTCGACCGATTCCATGCACCGATGGTCGGTCGTGGTCGTCGGAGAGTGGGGTGGCTGATCGTGCTCGGCTCGCTCTCCGCCGGCTTGCTCGTGGCAGCGGGCATTGCCGGACCGCATGAGCCCATCGCGGCGGCCGAGGTTGCCGCGGCGACCGATGCCACTTGGCTCGAACGGCAGTCGCAGGCGCTGGACGAACTTTCGCGTGGCGGGCTGTGGGGCTTTGCCCTCCTTGTGTTTGCGCTCAGCGTGGCGTCGGCGAGCCTCGATGTCGTGGTCGACGCCTTTCGCACCGATTCCGTTGCGCGCGACCAGCTTGGTCGTGCGGCGAGCGTGTTCGTGGCGTGCTTCCGCATCGCGAGCCTGGTGGGGGGAGCCGGTGCCTTGTTCGTCGCGGCAAGGCTCGGCTGGCAAGCAGCATTCATCCTCGCGGCCGTCGTCATGGCACTGTCCACGATCACCGTGGCCTTCGCGCCAGAGCCAAGTGACGGGGAACCCACCTCGTTCCTCGATGCGATCCTCGGCCCGGTTCGCACCTTCGTCCGCCAGTGGGGGATCACCGCCCTCGCGCTGGCGGCGTTCGTCCTCATGTTCCGGCTGCCGGACCTCGTCGGCAACCGCATGGTCGGTCCATTCCTGATCCAAGAGCTTGGCTTCACGCTCGACGAGATCGCCTGGATCCGTCAGTTCCTGGGCTTCGGGTTCACGATCGGCGGCGCCGTTCTGGGCGGCATCGTGATCGCTCGCCTGGGCATTGCGCGCAGCATGCTCGTCTTCGGCGTGCTGCAGGCCGCGAGCAACGTCGGTTGGGTCTGGCTCGACCATGCCGGCAAGGATCGCGCGGCACTGTTCGCGGCGGTTGCCATCGAGAACGCCTGCAACGGCATGGTGGGTACGGTGTTCGTGGCGTTCCTGATGAGCCTGTGCGATCACCGCTACAGCGCGGCGCAGTACGCGATCCTGACCGGGCTCATGTTTCTCGCGGCGAGCATCGTCGGTGCGCTGAGCGGGTCGCTGCTCGCGGAATGCCAGCGCCTGACGGGGATTCTCGGCGGCTACTCGGGGTTCTTCATCGTGACCATCGCCATGGGTGTGCCAGGGATCGCGATGGTGCCGTGGATCACTCGGAAGGCGGCGGCGCGTCCGGGCGCGGCGTGAGCGCGCGCTGACGGATCGTGTCGTATGCGCTGGCCAGCAGGCCAACGAGTCGGAACCGACCGCCAAGGCTGCTTGGGCCCAAGCGACGCAGGAGTGCGTGCGGGATGTGCTGCGGCGCGGTGGCCTCATCCAGTTCGATGAGCGCACGCCCTGGCCGCCAGAAGTCATGCATCAGTTCGGTGATCGGCGGCAGCTCGGGTGGATGCTGCGCCACGGGCGGCGGATTGTGCGCGCTCTGCACGCCGCGGCTCGTCAGTGCGCGATGTTCCTGGATGCGCTCGAGCAGTCGCTCACCGGTGAGCCCGCGGAGCGTGAAGAGGACCAGCGGATCCACTTCGATGCGCTCGGCAAGCACGCACGCTGCGGCATGCACATGCTTGCACGGCTTCGCTTCCTTGCAGGCGCATTCGACGATCGGATCTGCGGACCTGAGCCCCGCCGGGAAAAGCCGCAGCCCAAGCCCCGACACAAGCCGCTCGGCGCCCTGTGGCAGTTCGCCTGTGAGCAACCGCGCGGAATGGATCGCTTCCTGCGACATCGCGGCGATCACGGCCGTCCACTGCTCGCTCGTCCACGGGTGGAAGGTCATCGAACACTCGTACGGGCGCGTGGCCCGGCCTTGCACCTTCATGCGCGCCGTGCCCGGAACGATCTCCACCGTCACGACCTGTCCGCTCTGCGCGTACTGCAGGCCTTCGATGCGCACAGCCTCGGTGAAGCCGGTCTCCATGCCTTTGAACCATGCTTGCGCCCACCACGGCAAGCCCTCCATGCCTGCCTTGCGGCGCAGGCGGATCCCGTGATGCACGCGGCGCGGATGCTCGGCGCGACGAGGTTGGAAGCCCTGCTCGGGGCGTGCGCGTGGATCCGCAGTGGTCGTCGCGGCCGTTGCTGGGGTAGGGTCCGAGCGTGTCGATTGGATCTCTGCCTCGTGGTCCATCGGGTCATCGACCGGAAGCGGCGCCTTGACCGGCTCGACCGTCGGGCGCGTCACGCGCGTGAGCGACTGGATCGTCGGTGACACCGCCGCGGACTTGCCCGTGCGCTTGGCTGCGGGTTTCGCGGCGGCGTTGGCGGCGCCTTCCACCGGTGCCTTGCGGGCGGGCACCTTCGCGCCCTGCTCGCCGTCCTTGCGTGGGGGTCGTGTCATGATCCCTCCGCCTCGATCAGGCTCGAGCGGCGCAGCGTGAGGATGTCACGCAACTGCGACGTGCTCATCTCAGTCAGCCACTGGTCGCCCGCGCTGATGATCTGCGTGGCCAACTCGGTCTTCTGCTCGATCATCTGGTCGATCCGTTCCTCGAGAGTGCCCTCGCAGATGAACTTGTGCACGTTGACCGTGCGGCTCTGGCCGATGCGGAACGCACGGTCGGTCGCCTGGTTCTCCACGGCTGGATTCCACCAGCGATCGAAGTGGAAGACATAGTTGGCGGCGGTCAGGTTCAGGCCGACGCCACCAGCCTTCAGGCTCAGCACGAACACCGGGCATGAGGGGTCCTCGCTCTGGAAGCGCTCGACGAGCTTGTCACGCTTGGCCTGCGGCGTACCGCCGTGCAGGAAGAGCGCCTCGGTATCGAGCTCCTTGCGCAGCATCGCCACGAGCAGGTGACCCATCTGCCGATACTGCGTGAAGACCAGCGCACGGTGGCCGCTCACCACGACTTCCTCCAGGAGCTGCACCAGCCGGTGTGCCTTGCCGCTGCGTGCCGCAACGAGCGCACTCTCGGCGACAGCCTGTCGGCCCATGGACTGATCCTCGCCGTCGCCCGCTTCCTCCTCGGCGTCCACGCCGTCCTTCGAGAAGCCCTCGCGCAGGAAGTGCGCCGGGTGGTTGCAGATCTGCTTGAGCTTGACGAGCGCGCTGAGCACGAGCCCGCGGCGCTGGATGCCCTCGGCGCGATCGACCTTCGCCAGCATCTCGTTCACCACCGAGTCGTAGAGCCGAGCCTGCTCTTCCGAGAGTGGCACGAGCGCCTTCGTCTCGACGAGCGGCGGCAGGTCGGTGATGACCTTCGGGTCGGTCTTGAGACGGCGCAGCACGAACGGGCGGACGAGCGATCGGAGACGCTCGGTCTGCGTACGGTCGCGGTGCCGCTCGACCGGCAGGGCGAAGCGCTTGCGGAACTCGCCCTGCGTACCGAGGTAGCCCGGGCAGCAGAACTCCATGATGCTCCAGAGTTCCGTGAGCCGGTTCTCGACCGGCGTACCGGTCAGCGCCACGCGATGATCGGCCTCGAGCGATCGGATCGCCGCGGTCTGCTTGGTCGGTGGGTTCTTGATGTGCTGGGCTTCGTCAAGCACCACGCGGCGCCAGGGAATGCGCTGCATCAGATCCTTGTCGCGCACCACGATCGCATAGGTGGTGATGACCACATCGGTGCCACACGCGGCCTGCTCGAAGCGCTCACCCATTGGGCGCTCGAGCCCATGCTGCACATGCATGCGAAGGTTGGGTGCGAAGCGCGCAAGCTCGCGCTGCCAGTTGCCGAGCACGCTCATCGGCGCCACGAGCAGCGTGGGGCCGACCGGTGCCGGGGCGGCGACTTGACGTTCGTGCAGGAGCAGCGCGATGAGTTGGATCGTCTTGCCGAGGCCCATGTCGTCAGCGAGCACGGCGCCGAGCCGGTACTTGTCGAGGAACGCGAGCCAGCTCACGCCGGCCAGCTGGTACGGGCGCAGCGAGCCTTGGAATCCCGTGGGTTGCTGGAGCATCTGCAGGGACTCGGCACCAGCCTTCGCGCCGAAGATCTCGGCGACCCAGCCGGTGGCGTCCATCCCCAGGATCGGCATGCCGACCGGGCCGTCGATCCCGTGCGCCATGCGCAGGGCATCAACCAAGGTCATGCTTCCGCCTGGATGTTCGCGCAGGAATTGCACGGCACCCTGGAAATCCTCTGGTCGGATCTCGACCCATTGTCCGTTCACGCGTACGAGCGGCGAGCCTTGCTTGGCGAGCGCCTCGAAGGCCTCGAGCGAGATCGGCGCCTCGCCGACCGCGATCTGCCACCGATAGTCGACGAGCGATTGCAGGCCGAGCGCACCACTGCTCGCACCCGCGCCGCTGCTGCCAGAGGGATCGGTCTCACCGCTGTTGATCATCAGTCGCGCGCCGAGCCGGCTCGCGGGCTGGCCCCACCATGCAGGCACGATCACCTCGAAGCCGGCCTCGAGCAAGACGGGCCGGATCTCGGCCAGCAGCGCGTAGGCCTGCTTCGTCGTCAAGTCCATGCCGCACGGATCGCTCTCCTCAAGCGATTCCTCGAGCGCGGTCCAGACGCGGCTCGCACGCGAGAGTTCGGCAAGGAGCAGCGCACCCAGCTCCTCGGCACGCGCGGCGTTCTTCGCCTGCTTGCTGCCGCTGGCCTTGGCCCAGATCTGCTCGGCATCGACCGTAGTCGCGCCCGCAGCGTCGGCGAGGTGGAACGAGCAGTGCCACAGTGCATCGGCCGCCGGCTCCTCGCCTGCGGGTGGCTCGTGCAGTTCGAAGCGAAGCCGCCAGGCGGAGCTCTCGTTGATGTCCTCAAGATTGCCGATCCAGCCACGCACCAGCTTGAGCAGGCTCTGGTCGACACCCTTCGGCTGCACGACCGAATCCCCGCGATCGAGCAAGCCGGCCAGCCACGCCACGTGCGGGTCGGCAGCCTGGTCTGTGCCTTCGATCGCGTCGATGTAGGTCTCGGCCGAGAGGGCCTCGCGCACCTGCGCATCGACCATGCGGCCCAAGCAATCCTCGAGCATGGCCCACGCGCCGGCGCCGCCGGTGGCGTAGCCCTCGTCGCCCACAGCGCGCGCGCTTGCGGGCACGCTCGAGAGCAGGCGCTCAAGGCGGGTGTTCCATTCACCATCATGCATCCACGGCTGCCACGCGGCGTGCAAGGCACCGGTGCGCTCTTGCCGGAGCGACGGCACCACGCGCTGGTCTGCGATCAGATCGGCGGTGAGTCGGCCGACCGCGTGCCACCAGCGGGTCTCGTGGCCGAACTCGATCGGGTGGTGGGTGGAGTCGTCCTGGTGCAGCGCCAAGAGCACGCCGAGCGCATCGCGCGGAGCGATCTCGATCGAGGCCACGCGCGAGGTGGCAAGCTGCAGGTCCTCGTCGCCATCGATCGAGGTGCCCAACATCGCGGCCATGCGGCTCGACGGCAGGGGCCACGCGCCGCCAGTGAGTTGGCGGTGGGGCAAGAGCAGCGCGAGTTCGGTCGGCTTGACGTGGGTGCCCGTGTGCAGGATCCCCGCCTCGCGCACGGCGTGCTCGAGCTCGGCATGGCTGGCGATGAAGGGGTGACTCCCTGCGTCGGCGGCCAGCGGTTTCTGTCGCGCGCGACCGAGATCCTCCGCCCAAAGGTGGAGGGCGTGGCTGGACCAATTGCAATGGAGGACAAGCATCGTGGGGAGTGATCCGAGTGATCGCGCTGGGGATCGAACCCAGGACCTAGTGATTAAAAGTCACTTGCTCGACCGGCTGAGCTACGCGATCCGAAGGGGGAACGATCGTAGCCGGGACGGACGCGGGGAGCAGCAAGGAGTGAGCAAGGGGGCGGTTTATCGACCAAAAACCGGTCTGGCATGAATGTCAGGGGCCACAGGGCGGGCATATTCGCGCAAGTGTGCCCGGGGCCTTGACTCGGGCAAGGCAAAATAACACATTTGCGGTGCATAAGGCGGGTTCTTTGAACCTTGGCGACTCGCCGTCCGATCAATGGGGTGACCGATTCTCGGTCACGACCAGGTAACGCACCATGCACGACAGCAACCCACTCATCGGCCAGTTCCTGACCTACCTCATCGACGAGCGGCATTTCAGCCCGTACACGAGTCGGTGCTACGGACTCGACCTGCGACAGTTCGCCGAGTACCTGACCGCCGAGCACTCGATCCCGGCGAACCAGGCAGCCGAAGAGGCCAGCCTGAAAAACCGCAACCCGTCGGCGAAGAAGGCGGTCACCGATTGGCTGCTCCTGGGTGATGTCGAGGTGATCCGCGCCTACCTCACCAAGATGGCTGAGCAGAACTACTCGCCGGCCACGACCGCCCGCAAGATCGCCACGCTGCGCAGTTTCCACAAGTGGATGGAGAAGCGCGGCTACATCGGCTCGAACCCCATGACCCTGATCCGCACCCCCAAGCAGCCCCGCCGGCTGCCCAAGGCGATCAGCGTCGACCAGATCGAAAAGCTCCTGGCCGCCCCGAGCGACGGCGAGGTCTTGGGTGCGCGCGACCGCGCGATCCTCGAGACCCTGTACTCGACCGGTATCCGAGTGAGCGAAGTCGTCGGCATCAACCGCGCCGATGTCGACATCGAGCGCCAGCAGATCATCATCCGCGGCAAGGGCCGTCGGGAGCGCGTGGGGCCGCTGGGCGTGCACGCCCTGGGATCGATCGGGAAGTACCTGACCATGATCGAGGCCGAGCGAGGCGCGCTCGCTCCGGCGAGTCCCCTCTTCGTGAACAAGCACGGCACTCGACTCTCGAGCCGCTCGGTGCGCCGCAAGGTCGCCAAGTACCTCGAGCAGGCTGGCCTGGATCCCGACATCAGCCCGCACACCATCCGCCACTCGTTCGCCACGCACCTGCTCGACAACGGTGCGGACCTGCGCGCGGTGCAGGAGCTTCTGGGTCACCAGAGCCTGAGCTCCACGCAGATCTACACCCACCTCACCACGCAGAAGATGCGCGATGCGTACGACCGCGCGCATCCTCGCGCCGAGGCGGGCTGATCCGGCATGGCTGCGGCGGCGCGCACCCCACGAGCGCGCCGGCGCACGACCAG
>SYIB01000046.1 GCA_005798965.1 Planctomycetia bacterium | reverse complement strand
GCTCGTCAGCCGCAGCCTGCTGCGCCGCTCGCGCGAGCATGTCTGCGTGTTCAGTGGCGAGGCCAACACGGCCGCCACGCTCAACGCGAGCCTGCAGTACCTCGATGTGCAGCAGGCCGTGTCGGTGCCGGTGCTGCACTCGGGCGTCTTCTACGGCTGGATGTACCTCGACTGCCGCGGCCAGCGTGGCGCCACCCACATGGACGAGGCCGTGAGCTTCGCCAGCGCGCTCGGTCACTTCGCGGCGCTCGCCCTGGCGAACCTGGCCCGCATGCGCATGCAGCTGCGCATGGACCTTGAGCAGCGCGAGATGTTCGGCGGCACGATGCGCGCGCTCATCGCCGCGATCGATGCCAAGGACCCGTACACCCGCGGCCATTCAGACCGCGTCAGCGCCTTCAGCGTGCTGCTGGCCCGCAAGGCCGGCCTTGGCGACCACTTCATCGAGATGGTGCGGACCTGCGGGCTTGTGCACGACATCGGCAAGATCGGCGTGCCCGAGGCCGTGCTGCGCAAGCCCTCGCGCCTTGACGAGGACGAGTTCGCCTTCATCAAGCAGCACCCAGACATTGGCTACGCGATCCTGATGGACATCCCTCAGTTGCGCGAGGTGCTGCCCGGCGTGCGCCAACACCACGAACGCTGGGACGGCAAGGGCTACCCCTTCGCGCTCGGCGGTGACCAGATCAGCATTCTCGGCCGCGTGGTTGGGATCGCCGATGCCTTCGATGCGATGACCAGCGCCCGCTTCTACCGCCCGGCGCGCCAGGTGCAGGAAGTGCTCGACGAGGTCGCGCGCTGTGCCGGAACGCACTTCGACCCCGAGCTGGCCAAGGTGTTCGCCGCGATCCCGGTGGCGGAGCTGGCGCCGCTCGTGGCGCCGCCGGTCTCGCCGACCGATCCGGCAGCCGCACTCAAGAAGCCGGTCTGAGCCGCTCGAACGGGCGCAGTCGGCACATCCTGCGTGCCGCCGTCCGATGCACACAGTGATGCATCACGCCGTCACGATCGGCTCGGTCGCGAAGGCGCGCAGTGCGTTGCCATGACGCAACATGAAGACGGTCCACGTCCGTGCACCACGGCCGCGCCACGTGCGCGCTAGGGCATCGGGATCGACAGCCTTGCCGCGCGTCTTCACGGTGACCTCGCCGGCATCATGGTCGCGCAGCCATGCGGCCGCCGCGTCGGTGCGCCAGGGGATCTCCGCCTCGACGCGGTACCAGCGCCACCACCAGGCCTCGTCGTGCGTGGGGTGCGGTCCATGCGCGATGCCCAGCCCGACCGCTGCTTCGGTGAGGCCGAGCCGAGCAGCGCTCACCCCGGCGAGCCCGCTGCGTTCGAGCGCCGGATCCGGCACGGCGATGCACGCGTCGTAGGGACCGTCGCGAAACGGCATGGCCCCCGGCATCCCGTGCATCGTGCGCACCTCGCTCCCGCGCAGTGCGGTGGCGGATCGTTCACCAGGATGCCGCGCGCAAGCACCCCACCAGAGCACCGCTTGCACGAGCGTGCGGTCTTCGCTGATGAACTCGAGCTCGCTGGCCGAGGGCGCACCGTCGATCGGCAGGTCGATGCCCGGACCGAGCTTCGCGCCGCCTCCAGGTGACTCGCTCCACAGCCGCTGCAGCACATCGAGCCCGGGTTCGTAGCCATCAAGACCATGGTGGCGCGTGCCGCGCTCATCGCGTCGTGCTGGATCGATGTGCACGAGTCGCTCGCCGAGGACCGTGTCACGCACGTCACCCACATGCACCGGTACGCCCGCGTTGCGCGCGGCCATCCATGTGCGCACGGGATCGCGGTCGAGTCCCTCGGCCGGCGCCACGCGCGCGATCGCCATCAGGTCGCCTCCGATGCCGGAGCACAAATCGACGGTTCGTTCGCCGGCAAATCGCTGCGCCTTCCACGCTGCCACGCGCGCGCTGCTGGCCTGCTCGACGCCGTGGCCATCGCACCAGAGCCCGGCAGCATCGGGGAACTTGGTGCTCGCACGCTGTCGTGCCTGCGCAAGTTCAAGGGCTGCGCGCACCGCATCGGCACTGCCGAGCTTGCGCAAGCCCATGACCGCAGCAGGCGTGGTGGCACCGATCGAAGCCGCCGCATCGCGCAGCGCCAGGCCCTCCTCGGACGCCAGCCACTGCCAGGCAGCGAGCGTGGCACCGCTCATTTGCGGCCGAAGTCTGCGGGATTCTCGCCCACGACCGGTGTGTCCCAGAGCCGCACCACGCGGCGCCATCGCGCGCAGGCGGGCGTCGTGATCCAGGCGCGTGCCTCGCGCACCAACGCGGCGAAGCCCGGATCGCAATCACCGTCGACATCGAGGGTGGTCTTGATGATGCCCTTGGTCACCCAGCTGATCGCCGTGCGTGAATCGCTGAACACCTCGCGCCCCTCGAGCTCGCCCGCGTCGAGGCGCCGCAGCGCATCCACGATCGCGAGAAACTCGCCGAGGTTGTTGTGCCCGCGCGCGTGGCGCGCGCTCCGGAAGATCTCGGTCCAGCCGCCTGCGGCGTTGCGTTGCATGCCACGCCACTCGGTTGGGCCGATGAGCCGGGCGCCGAACTTGCTGCAGTC
>SYIB01000325.1 GCA_005798965.1 Planctomycetia bacterium | reverse complement strand
GGCTTGCTGGCCCGAACCATTCACGATCGTGAAGTCCCAGAGGTACGAGAACGTCCCGTCCGCGTTCGGGACGCACGAGAGGTCGTCGGTCTCGATCGAGCAGGGTTCCTCGGTGGCCCAGCAGGTGATGTCGAGGGAGCCGACCATGCTCTTGATCACCGAGAGGTCCACCATCGGTCCGCCGGGCAGGTCGTTCTGGCCCGGGTTGGCATCGATCAGCGGGATGCCGGCGATGCCGTAGTGGGCACCTCCGATCACCGGGGTGCTGAAGAAGTCCCCTGACACCCAGGCCTGCGGCCCCAGCGCGCCATCGACGAAGTCGATGCCGCCGGTGGAGTTCTGCCAGTTCGTGAAGCCCACGCTGCCCAGGTCGTAGTTGGTCGGCGCCCACGATCCGGACGCCACATCGAAGCAGGCGCGCCATGACCGGCTTTGGTGTGCGCCAGACGAATCGAAGTTCGTCGTCGTGCGCTCGGCCAGCAGCATGCAGCATTCGCTGTCGAAGCTGATGTCAACGACGGGGCGACCCTGACCACTGCCATCCGGCGAGACCACGGGGAGGGTGAACTCAAGACGATCGGTGCCTGCGATGAATGCGCCGATGGCATCGACTTCGATCGAGCGGATCGACTGTGGCGTGCCGGCGGCCTGCCAGACCGAGTAGTAGAGCCGGTCCCCGGCCATCTTGACGGCGAAGGGGGCGCTGCCGAAGCCGGCGAATCCCGGCGTCTCGGACGACGTGCCGTTCGGATTCGGCCCCTCGGCAATGGCGTTGCCGTTCCCGGTCGAGGATTCGACCTCGATGGCGCCGCTCTGCACGTCGAAGGCGCTGATGCCGCCAGTGGTGGCGTTGATGGAGTAGATGCGGCCATCCTCGAGATTCGCGGCGAAGAGGCAGTCACGTTGGCAGTCGAAGTCGAGGTTGCCCAGACCGACGGCCGCGCCAGGTCCTGAAGCCTGGGGCAACGTGCGCCACAGCGTCGGTACGCCGGTGGTCCCGTCGATGCGGTAGATGGCACCACGTCCGTCACCGGCCGGTGAGACGCCCAGGGAACCCAGGACGTCGTCCTGGTAGAGCTCGGTGTGGGCGACGTAGATGTTGCCCTGGCCGTCGAAGGTCACTCCGAAGAGATTGCCGAGCGTGGCGAGGTCCCATGATGGGTCGGTGAAGTTCTGGGTCGCCCACAGCTGGCCCGAGCCCAGCGTCGGAGCGAGCGACTGGTCACCGGTATCGACCAGGCGCAGCACGCTGATGTTGCCCGCGGGCGCATCCAGGCGACCGAACGTGACGGCCGAGACCTGGCCGGGCGCGAAGGGCTGGGGCAGGGCGTCCACGAGCGGCGGGCGTGCACCGCAGCATTCGCGGCACTCCGGTGCGGTGAGGCCTGAGTCCTTCGGGCAGGGCTCTCCCGTGCAGGTGAACGACACCTGACCCGTGCCGAGGGGTTCGTTGGTCCGGATCATGATGCGGATCATGTAGGTCCGGTCGCATGACATCTCGCAACGGACAAAGGACTGCTTGCCGCAGCTGTCGTCGTTGCAGCAGCGGATGGGCAGTTGCGAATCCGGGCAGGCGCAGGCGCTCGGTTCGTAGATGGCGATGATGGTGTTGAGCGTGGTGAGGCCGCACGTGCTGATCTCGACGATGCCGTAGCACTCCGACCGATAGCAGACCCAGAGGTCGCGCACGGCATCGACGGGCTGAGTCACGCAAGGGGCCCCGATGACGCCACTGCTCACCTGCGACCCCGCGAAGTCGAAGTTGACGACCGTGTCGCCCGACGCCTGGAAGGTCGCCGAGCAATCGTCGGTGGCTTGGGGTGCTGCATGGACCGTGGCGCTGAGCAGGCTCAGCGCCGAGACGACGATTGCGCGGATCTTCATGGTGTCGGCCTCCGTGGCACGTGCGGGAACTGGACCGCTGCGCCACACGTCTCGACGTCAGGTGCATCACTGTGTCACACGATCAGACGCATGCCTCGGGAAACGCAGCGATTGACGGGGTTTCCCGTCCCATGAAGCGCGCCCGATGTGCATGGAACGCTCGCGCGTATTCATGCAAGTCGATTGTGGATCTGGACTTAAGGATCCGTAGCGCGTCCGGATCACGCCCCGAACCCGGACAGCAGCACACCGAGGTCGGCGCCATCCACCGAGTTGTCGCCGTTGAGGTCGGAGGCGCAACCAGTGCATTCACCCCAGGTGGCGAGCATGATGGCGAGATCGGCGCCATCCACGTCGCCGTCGCCATCGAGATCACCCGCCGGTGCCTCGCACTCGTCGGGGATGAGGTTGCCGTTGACGTCGGTAGCGCTCGGGGGAGCAATCACGATCGCGCTCGGTCGCGGCGCATCCGCGGGATAGATGCGGTAGGTGCGCTCGGTGTAGCCGCTCGAGAGCGCGAAGCCATTGACCGTCGAACTGCTGTTGGGGGCGGCTGCAAGGACCGCACGACCATCGCCGGCCGCACAAAGAGCGTCCACGCCATCGAGCAGCAACCCGTTGTCGACATCCCACTCGCCGAGGTCCGTGCCGTCGGCGGCAAGCCTGATGATGCGATCGAGCGCCGTGGCAGCCACGAGGATCGAACCGTCGGCCATCGCGAAGGCCCCGCCCAGATCAGGCGACTGCGCGGCCAGGTTGGCCAGCACACGGTCATTCCCTTGGGGCCACGCAAACGCCATGACGACCCCGTTGCTCCTGGTCGCGATGGCTTCGTGCGTGCCGTCCGGCAAGGTGCGG
>SYIB01000324.1 GCA_005798965.1 Planctomycetia bacterium | reverse complement strand
CCGATGCGCCAACCTGGGAAGGTCGCCGAACGCGGCAAGCGCCTCGGGCAACCCTGCGATGTGGTCGACGTGCGCATGGGTGAACAGGATTGCGTCCGGCACGAGCCCCTCGGATCGGATGCGCTCGATCAGGCGCGCGGGGCGCTCGCCCGGATCGATGATCCAGCAGCCCCTCGACGCGTCGTCGCCATCCCACACCACGTAGGCGTTGGTCTGGTAGGCACCAAGGGGCATCCCGATCACGCGCAGCATCGCCATGCAGCGACGATAACGGCTACGCTCCCGGCACGCCGGGCACGATGCCCTGCTCGACCACCATGCTCCTCCGCTTCCTGCTCGCCCTTGCGCTCCTCCCGCTCGCCGCGTGCGACTCGATGATGAGCGACTTCGACATGCTGGGCAAGTCGTTCAGCCCCCCGACGCCGCAGGAGGCCGCATCCTGGGCCGTCGACCCAAGCGATCCGGAAGCGCAGCGCCGTGGCCTGGTCCTCTTGGGCACGGCGACCTTCGGCGGCGAACCGACCTACATCGAGCTCTACCGGATCTACGTGTCGGAATCGCGCGACCCGCTCGTGAAAGCGGCGGCGATCGAGAGCCTGTGCCGATTCGCGCAGCCGTCCGAGGCCAAGCTCATCGCGTTGCAGCTGAAGGACGCGGCGGTGCCGGTGCGTCTTGCTGCGGCACGTGGCCTGCAGCGACTGCACCAACCCGAGATCGTCGATCAGCTCTGGACCCGACTGCTGGAAGAGACCGAGGAGACGGATGTGCGGACCGAGCTCGCCATCGCGCTCGGCCAGTACCCGGAAGACAGCGTGGTGCAGGCGTTGATCGCTGCGCTCGACCAACCTGAACTGTGCGTGAATCTGGCAGCCTCGCAGAGCCTCTGGCTGATCACTGGTCGCGACTTCGGCACCGATCGCACCCGTTGGCTGGAGTGGTACGCGCTGCAGCCGGTAGCCGCCCGCTTCCGTGCCGAGAATGCCTTCACCTACCCGACCTACCGACGCGACTTCGAACTCTGGGACTGGATGATCTTCTGGGATCAGCCTCGGTTCGAGGTCCCTGGCGCACCGATCGGCCTCGCCAGCGCTGCGAGGGCCACCTATGCCGAGCCCGCGGCCACGACAACGCCGGCGGGATCGTCGGCGACTCCAGCCCCGGTACCGGTACCGTCGGCGAATCCCACGCCCTGAGCGCAGCGAAGCCAGCGCGCCGTGCCAACGACCGATCACGATCGACGGATCGATCCCACCACGATCGTCTCGCCCGAGGACCCGATGAGCCCGGTCTCGGCCGTCATCGAGGCTGAGGCGCAGCTGGACGACGAGGGCGTGATCCGCAGCGGGAAGCTCGCGGGCCTCTCCATCAATCGCGCCATTTGGGTGCTCTCGTGGCCGGTGATGCTGCAGCAGGTCATGGCGGCGTGCGTCGGCCTGGTCGACAAGATGGTCGCGGGCAGCCTGCCCGAGGGCGTGGCCACCCCCGCGCTCGACGGCATCGGGATCGGCGCCTACGTCGGGTGGTTCATCGGCATCGCGCTGATGGGCGTGGGCGTTGGCGCGCAGGCGATCATCGCGCGGGCCATGGGTGCGGGCGATCCCGCGCAAGCTCAGGTGGTGGCTGGGCGCGGACTCGCGCTGGGCCTCGCGTGGGGCTCCATCGTCGGCGTGGTGCTCTGGTTCGCAGTGGTGCCACTGGCGGAACTCTGCGAACTGCGCGGCCGCAGCGCCGAATTCTGCATCCAGTACACGCGCATCAACGCGCTCGCCATGCCGTTCCTCTCGGTCATGAGCATCGGCTCGATGATCCTGCACGGTGCCGGCGAGACCACCAAGCCTTGGATCATCTCGGCGTGGGTCAATGTGGTGAACGTGGTGCTCAGCATCCTGCTGTCTGGCGTCGAGATGCGCTTTGGGGAGTCGCGCCTTCCGAACCTTCTCGGCATCGATGCCGGCGAATGGGGCGTCCCCGGCATCGCCATCGGCACCGGCGTCGGCTACACCGTCGGCGCGTGGATGACTTGGCGGGTGCTGCGCCGCGGCGTCAAGGACCTTCGTCTCGAGCGGAACGACGTGCGGCTGGACCGTACGACGACCTGGCGGATCGCGCGCGTGGGCATCCCCAACTTCTTCGAGGGCGTGACGCTGTGGGCCGTGAACCTCTTCGTCATGGCGTTCATCGGCATCATCAGCGTCGCCGAGGGGCTCGACGGCATGCCGCGCGAGGGCCTGATCGGCGCCCACATGATCGCCGTCCAGTGGGAGGCCTTCAGCTTCCTGCCGGGATTTGCCATGGGCACGGCGGCCGGTGCGCTGGCCGGGCAGTTCCTCGGCGCCGGCAGTGCGCTCAAGGCGCGCGCCGCCATCTGGCGCTGCAACGCCGTCGGCATGGGGATCATGGGCGCGCTGGGCATCGCGTTCATGACGCTCGGCGAGCCGCTGACCCGCATCATCAGCGAGGATCCGGTGCATCTGGACGAGGTACCCGAGCTGCTCTTCATCTGCGGGATCATCCAGGTCTTCTTCGCGATGGCCATGGTCATCCGCAACGGGATCCGGGGGGCAGGCGACACCACCTGGGTGCTCGCGATCACCTTCGTCTCGTGCTACGGCCTGCGCCTGCCGCTGGCATGGCTGCTCGGCGTGAAGCTGGGCATGGGGCTGGCCGGCATCTGGATCGGCCTCTGCACGGAGCTCGCCGTGCGCGGACTGCTGTTCCTGGCTCGCTTCCTCCATGGCGGCTGGACGCGCGCGAAGGTGTGATGGCCGCGGTCAGTATCCGAAGAAATTGACGAACACCAGGACGAGGATGATCAGGAACAGGGAGATCGACAGGGCGTTGACCACCGTCACCATGCGTTGGGAGACCAGCCCCGCACCCAGCAGTTGCTGGGCCAGCACACGCGGTGCCATGATCATGATCACCGGTGTTGCACAGGCGCCGATGCACGGGAAGGCACCGAGCACCGCGACGCCGCTCGCATAGCACCAGCACGCGACGAACCGTCGCAGTTCCAGCGGCCCGGGTCGCGTGAGCCGGCTGGCCAAGGCGACGAGGATGGCGATCGCACCGACGTACACGATCGATCCCAGGACGGCAGCACCCATGGTGGCCCCGAAGACGAGTTGCATGTCGCTCCGGCGCACGGACAGCACATCGACCGACCCCACGGTCACGAGCTCGTACGCGGCGGTGACCAGTGCTGGTGCGAGCGCCGCCGCGATGCCGACTCCGGCAATCAGTCCAAGGAACATCAGCGCGCGGCCGAGGTCCGGACGTGGGCCGAGCGATCGGCCCAGTCGGACCGGATCGCTCGCGGCCATCGACAGCGTCTCCCAAGCCCGGCGCAGGAGCCCCTTCGGCGAGCCATCGAAGGGATGCAGGTCCTGGCGGATCTCGCGACCCTCCTGGCCCGGCGCAGGGCGAAGGACCATGTCCTCGAGCCGCACGCTGCCCGCGCATCGAGCACAGGTGAACTCAGGCGGATCCGGCAGGCCATCCTTCCCGTTGCCCCAGTACGCCTCGCTGCAGTGCGGGCAGCAGAAGTGCGCGCTGTAGCGCTCGAAGATCGCTGTGCGCGGGTTGAAGAGTTCCCCGCACTCCGGGCACGGCCCCGGTCGCATGTTCCACAGCTCGTGCTGGCAGCTCCTGCAGCGCACCCGCTCAGTCCTCCGGCGCGCCGGCGGAGACGCGGCGGCGGAACTCGGCGGTCAGCCGCTGGGTCACGGGTCCGCCCCGGCCGGTGCCGATCAGGCGGTCCCCCACGGCGTTCACGCCGATCACCTCTGCCGCCGTACCGGTCAGGAACACCTCGTCGGCAGCGTAGACGTCGTCAAGCCGCAGGTGGCGCTCGGTGCAGCTGATGCCCAGCGCGGGGCAGAGCGTTTCGATGACGAAGCGGCGCGTGACGCCATTCAGCAGGCCAGCCTCGGGCGGCGGGGTGGCGACCGCGCCGTCCTTGACGAGGAAGATGTTGTCACCAGTGCACTCAGCGACCTGGCCATCGGTGTTGAGCATGATCGCCTCGAGCACACCCGCATCGATCGACTCGATCTTGGCGAGGATGTTGTTGAGGTAGTTCAGGCTCTTGATGGCCGGATCGAGGCAGGCCACGGGGATGCGCGGACGCCCGGCGACGATCACCTTCATCCCGGTGTCGTACAGCTGCGGCGGGTAGAGCTGGATCGAGTCGCAGATGATGAAGACGTGCGGCATCGGGCAGGTGAACGGGTTCAAGCCGAGTGTGCCCACGCCGCGCGTAACGACCAGGCGGATGTAGGCATCGGGCTTGCCGCTCGTGCGCACGGTGTCACGAAGTGCCTGCTCGAGCTCAGCCAGCGTGTACGGGATCGACAGGCGGATGCGCTCGGCGCTCTCGTAGAGCCGCCGCAGGTGCGATTGCATCTTGAAGACGCGGCCGCCGTAGACGCGGATCCCCTCGAAGACGCCGTCGCCGTAGAGCAGGCCGTGGTCGTACACCGAGACCTTGGCCTCGTGCTGCGGGACGATGGATCCGTCGAACCAGATGGTCGCCATGCGCCAAAGCCTAGCGGCTCACGATCCGGGATGCGCCCGACGCAGGCGCGCCGGCGGGATCCCCAGTTGCTCCCGGTACTTCACGACCGTGCGACGCGCGAGCGTGATGCCTTCAGCCTTGAGCACTTTCGCAATCGCCTCGTCCGACAGGGGTTTGGAGCGGTCTTCGGCAGCGACGATGTCGCGCAGCCGTTCCTTGATCGCGTCCCACGAGACGGCCCCCTGCTCGGTGTGCGTGCCGCCCGTGAAGAACCTGCGAAGTTCGACGACGCCTCGCGGCGTCTGGAGCCACTTGCCAGCCACCGTGCGACTGACGGTGCTCACGTTCATCCCGATGTCTGCGGCGACCTCCACCATCGGGAGCGGTTTCAGGTGTCCGGGGCCGTACTCGAACCAGTCACGCTGGCGCTCGAGCACGCGCTCGACCACACGCAGCAGCGTCGCACCACGCTGCCCGAGCGCCTCGATGAACCACCTGCCGCGCTGCATGTTGGCCTTGATGAGGTCGCGCGTGGACTTGTCGACCTTGGGGTCGCGGCTCATGCGCACGTACTCCTCGGCGAGCCGCACGCTCGGCTCGCTGCCATCGGCCAGGCGCGCGCTCCATCGATCCCCGTCGGCATCGTGCGTCACGATCACATCGGGCCGAATACCCGGTACGGGCCGGGAGGTGAGGCCCGATGCCGGCGATGGATCCAGATGCTGCAGCATGGCGCGCGCCGCATCGAGCTGCGCCGTGGTCATGCCGGTCCGTTCCTGGATGCGCGGGATCCGGTTCGCCTCGAGGTCCTCAAGATGATGCTCGATGAGCAAGCGCGCATCGTGCCAGGCTCGGTCGCCGTCACCGGCGCGGCCACGCACGACATCGAGCTGCGAGAGCAGGCTTTCGCGCACATCGGATGCCCCCATCCCCGGCGGCTCGAGCAGGTGCTGGAACAGACGAGATGCCTCGCGGACCTCGGCTTCGGTCGCCGGCGGGTCCACGACGGGTGCGGCCGCCGCCGTGATCGCCTCGATGGGCGTGTGGAGCAGTCCATCCTCGCCGACGAACCCGGCGAGCACGCGCCCGATCGCCGACATCCGCGGGCTGGCGTCGATCAGCATCCACTGTTCGAGGAGCTGCTCCTCGAGGCTCGCCGTGCGCGCAGGCGTGTTGGCCATCGCCTCGCTGCGCGCATCAGGCTCACCGTCGAGCCGGCGCGACTCGCGCCACGAATCGCTGTCCAGATCCTCGCCGTAGCGGCGCTCGAAGCGATCGAGCCGATCGAAGTCCGCGGCAGCGCCGCCCTCGACGACGAGTGCTCGGTCATCGGCACCGTCCCCGGAGTCCTGGCCATCGGCAGGGGCATCGGCAGGATCCATCGAGGAACCATCGGGTTCCGCGCGCTCGAGCGCGATGTTCTCCTGCAGTTCCTGCTCGACGCGCTCTTCAAGCTCGCCAAGCGGAAGCTGCAGCACGCTCATGGTGGTGAGCATGCGCGGGGAGAGCTTCAGGTTCTGCCCCAGCCGCGTGCCCTGCGAGAGGTTGAAGCCCATGCCTGACATCGTTCAGAGCCGCTGCCGGTGGCTGATCGCATCCGCAAGCGCGGCGCGGTTGGCGAACTCGATGTGGGAGCCGCTCGGCAGGCCGCGAGCAAGCCGGCTCACGGCCACGCCAGTCCCCTCGAGGGCCTGTGCAACGTAGAGCCCCGTGCTGTCGCCCTCAAGATCAGGATTGAGCCCGAGGATCACCTCACGCACCGCGACGCCACGCGCGTTGCGCGAGGGATCCTTCACGCGGGCCACGAGGTCGGCGATCGTCAGCGCATCGGGCCCCACTCCATCGAGCGGGTCGAGCCGGCCCATGAGCACGTGGTACGCACCACGGTGACGACCTGTCGACTCCAGGCTGATCAGGTCCTTGGGTTGCTCGACGACCAGCACGACCGACTGGTCACGCTGCGGATCCGAGCACATCGTGCAGGGATCGCTGTCGGCGAGGTTCCAGCAGATGCTGCAGTGGCGCACCTTGCGCTTGACGTCCTCGATCGCCTGTGCGAGACCGAGCGCCTGCGCCGCATCAGCCTTGAGGACCCAGAACGCCAGGCGTTCCGCCGTGCGGCGACCGATGCCGGGCAGGTTCGCGAACTCGGCGACCAGCCGGTTCACGCTCTCGGGATAGGGACCCTTGGTCGGCTCAAGCATCGATCACTCCTCCCCGTCCTGCGTTGGTGCAGCACGCACCCGACGCGGCACCACGCGCTGGACCGGAGCATCGAGGATGTCGGTCACCTGACGCACGAGCGGATCAGCACGCAGGCGATCGGCCACGGCAGGATCGATGGCACGACCCGCGGCGTTGCGCACGACCACCGGAGTCTCTGCTGCATCGGCTCGGGCTGGCTCACCGCTCTGGGCGGCCGCAGACGGCGTGGAAGCCCGATCCACCTTCGAGCGCGATGCTGGCGGAGCGTTGAGCGCAGGATCCGGCGCACGCGGCGAGGCGATGCGCGCTGGCGGTGCAACGGACGACGGCGACACGAGCGGGGCAACCGGGCGAGGCGTGGAGGACGGCAGCGCGCGGGCCTCGGCCGCGGGCACTGCCGTCGTCATTTTTTTGGCGGCGCCGCTCCCGTCGCCTCGAATCGCTCCGCCAGGGCGAGTCGCGCGAGAAGCGCATCGAAGACCACGCGCGGGATCGAGCTGCTGCGGCACGTCCGGCTTGCTGCATCAGCGAGCGCGATCGCGTGCACGAGGTCAGCCCCCTGCATCGAGCGCGCCACCTCGGCAAGCTGCTGCTTGACCTCGCTCGGCAATTCGACCATCTCCGTCTGCGGACCGCATGCGCCGATGACCATGACATCGCGCAGGCGGGCGGCGAGGCACTCCAGCGCATGGTCGGCACTGAAGCCACGCTCCAGCAGCGCGCCACCTGCGGTGATGGCGGCCGAGGCATCGCCCTGCGCGATCGCGCTCACGATCGCATCGAGCGCCTCGTCGTCAGGCAGCCCGAGGACATCGCGCGCGACCTCCTGCGTCAGCGCACCGTCGCTGGCAGCGACGAGGCGATCGAGCAGGCTCAGTCCATCGCGCATCGATCCGTTGGCCAGGCGCGCCACCTGGAGCACGACAGCCTCGTCGGCCGCGATGCCTTCCTTGGCCAGCACGTCATGCAGGTGCCCAGCAATCCGCTGCGCGCTGATGTTGCGGAAGTCAAAGCGCTGGCAGCGGCTCTGGATCGTGGCGGGAACCTTGTG
>SYIB01000323.1 GCA_005798965.1 Planctomycetia bacterium | reverse complement strand
TACCAGCGCTGGTACCTCGACCGCATGTTCATGATCGCACCCGCAGGCGCGTACGTCGGCCGCTGGCTGCAGAGCTTCCGCGAGTTCCCGCCGCGCCAGAAGCCGGGCAGCTTCAACCTTGAGCGCGTGATGGAAGCCGTCAGCCGCCCGCAGGGGCAGTGAGGGGTCGTCAAGCCCGATCGATCCGGTAGATCAGCCGGTCGCTCGGTACGCCACCGACGGGCAACTGTTCGCGGCGGTCGAGGTGCGCGCGCACGTCACGATGTGCGTGACCGCTGCAGCGCGCCCGAGAGCGCGTGGAGCTGCGACACCGGGAGCGCCTCGATGCCGGGTCGAAGCTTGAAGCGAAGATCGCCACGGTGAACGACCCAAAGCTTGTCCAAGCGCAAATCCTGCAGGGCGATCTCCATCGAGCGCGTGACGAACGGCGCATCGGTGCACTTGACTTCGATGCCGACTCGGCGGTCACCCCTGACCAGCATCAGGTCCAGTTCGGCACCCTGCGGGGTCGCCCAATGATGGGCTTCACCGGCACGTGCTCCGGCGATGTGGATGGCCTGCTCGACGACGAATCCCTCGAAGGATGCACCGATCTGTGGTCGCTCCCGGAGTTCGGCAGCACTGGAGATGCCCAGCAGGGCATGCAGCAATCCCGAGTCACGGATGTACACCTTTGGTGCCTTGACCTGGCGCTTGGCGATGGATGCATGCCACGGACGGAGCAGCCGGATCGCGAAGAACCCTTCGAGCGTCTCCAGCCATCGACGCACCGTGGCCTCCGATGAGCCGAAGGCGCGAGCGAATTCCGATGCATTCCAACGCTGCCCATGCCAGTGTGCCAGCATCTGCCAGAACCGTCGGAGTTCTGTCGGAGGCATCCGCAGGCCGGCGTCGAGCACATCCCGCTCAAGATAGGTCTGCACGAACGACCGCCGCCATTCCATGCTGGCCGCTTCCGATCGTGCCGTGAAGGACCTTGGGAAGCCGCCGCGCAGCCAAAGGCTCTGCCATCGATCGGCACCTACCTCATCGAGTCCGAAGCCACCGAGTTCGTGATACGCGATCCGCCCTGCCAGGCTCTCGCTTCCCCACGCCGCCACGTCGGGCGAGGCGCTCCCCAGCAGCAGGAACCTGGCAGGCAACGGCCGGCGATCAAGCAAGGGCCTGAGCGGTCGGAACAAGGCCGGCAGGCGCTGCACTTCGTCGATCACGACGAGGCCCCGAAGAGGCGCGAGGACCGGCTCCGGATCCTGCAACAGCCGAAGGTCACGGTCCGTCTCGAGATCAAAGATCCGTGACGGCTTGCCCTGTGATGCAGCCACCGCCTGGGCCAGCGTGGTCTTGCCCACCTGCCGCGCGCCGAGGATGGCCACGGCCTGGAAGTTCCTCAGCAGCCGGAGGATGGCGGAGCGGTGCGCTGGACGGTCGAGCATGGCAGCGAAGCATACCATGCAAATTCGTCAACTGCTGACGAATCTGCATGGTTTCTGTTGGCCTCTCGCCGGCGCGGAGCCGCAAGGCGCACCTACCCCGCCTGGTCGATCCGGACCCATTCTGCTGCACGCGTGGAAGCGAAGCGTCGACCCGTCGATGCGGCGTGAAGCACGGCGTGATGCCTGATCCAAGGACAAAGGGCGTTGACTCACCGCCTGCCCGGGCTACCTTTACGCCGCATCGACCAAGGCCGACTCGAGCCCCTGACGCCCCATGCCAATCCTGCGAACCATCGTCAACGCCATCAACATTGCCCTCCTTTGCCCGATCGCCCTGGCGGACTGGCCCAACCTTGGGGGTGGACCGATGGCAAACGGGAACTCAGGTGCCATCGGGCCATCTTCTGCCGAGGTGACCTGGGCCCGCAGCAACATGGGCTGCCTGATCTCATGGGCCCCGAGCATCGAGGGCCATCGTGCCTTCATGGTTCGCCAGACCTACGCACAGGCTCCCTACAACCCACCGCCGGGCGAAGCCCGGGTGCACTGTCTCGATCTCACGACAGGCGCCACGCTGTGGACCTTCGACTGCCCTTTCGAGAGCGGTCAATGGACCACCGTCGTCTACGGCGCGAAGGATGGTCGGGTGTTCGTGGGCCGCGGCGGCAACGGCTCCGCCTCGGCCGGACGCGTGCACTGCCTTGACGCGCAGACGGGTGCAGTGCTCTGGGTCTCGGTCGATATGGTCCGCACGGGCGCCTATGACGGCATCGTCTTCATGGATGACGGCGATCCGATCTTCGCGAGCCATCTCGAGATGCGCCGCATCGATGCCCAGACCGGCGCGACGGTGTGGTTGACGTCAAGAAGCTGCAGCGTGAGCGGGAACTGCGGCCCCGCGCGGGACGGCGATGCCATCTACGTCGACGAGGTGGCCGGCGGCGGGCAACGCATCTCCCGCTTCAGCGCCATGACCGGCCAACGTCTCTACAGCAGCCAGACCATGCCGGGCTTCCTCAACCAGAACTCGCCGTTCTGCGCCCCCGGCGGCTTCGTCTTCTACCTTCGCACGAGCAACGAGGGCCCGAGCTTCGACAAGCTCTACGCGTTCAAGGACACCGGCAGCGGCTTCCAGTTGCTGTGGTCGGCCCAGGCCTATACCGAACCTGGTGCCCGGCACGCGGTCACCCCGGATGGAGGCGTGACCATGCTCTCGCCCGAGGGGCGACTGCAGATCCGTGACCAGCTCACTGGCGCCGTCCGCGCAGAGTCGGCCGGAACCGTGCTCAGCCCAACGGGGTTCACCTCGTCGATGGTGGCCGTTGACGCCCTCGGACGCCTCTACCACAACAATTCCAACGGCGCCGGCGGCGGACCTGCCGATCTTCGCGCGTTCACGCCCACGCTCGAGGTGTTCTGGAGTGCATCGATCACTGGCCTCAGCCAAGGCGGCCCCGCCCTGTCGGCTGATGGCAGCCTGATCGCGGCCGGCACAGTCGATGTGCAGCGGTTCTGGACGCCACCGCCCTGCTCCGCTGCGGACCTCAATTGCGACGGCGTCGTGGACGGTGCCGACCTTGGCGCCATGCTCAGTGCATGGGGGCCGTGCGCCGGATGCGCAGCTGACCTGAACGATGATGCCAGGGTCGACGGCGCCGATCTCGGCCAGTTGCTGACGGCCTTCGGGACCTGAGGCCTACCCCGCCCGATCGATCCGGTAGATCAGCCGGTCGCTCGGTACGCCGCCGACGGGCACCTGCTCGCGGCGATCGAGCCGCGCACCGATGCGCTCGAGCGCCCGCTGTGAGCGCAGGTTGCCCGGGCTGACGTGGAACCACGCGGTCGTGACATGCTCGAACGCGTGCGCAAGCATGAGCGACTTGACCTCGGCGTTGGTGCGACCGCCCCAGTGGGCGCGCTCAAGGAACGTGTAGCCGATCACGACCGACGATCCAGCTTGGTCCCAGTCGTAGTAGCGGCTCGAACCGATGATCCGCCCCTGCTCGCGCTCGGCGATCACGAGTCCTCCGCCGCACTCGAGTGCGCCCTTGAAGAACCGCTCAAAGACCGCGCGCTCGTGGCGATGGCGCTCCGAGTGCTGCTCCCAGATGAGCGGGTCGCTGGCTGCCGCGTGCAGGGCATCCAGGTCGGCCGGCACGATCGGGCGCAGGATGACGGTCGGGCCGACGAGCGTGGGCTGCCACGGATTCATGGCGCAGTCTCCCGAATGAGTCGGATCGACCGGACATTCGTGACCGCTTCGCCGGGCTTCGACAGCGCGCGCAGGATGGCGCGATGCGACCCCAGTGGCAGCTCCACGCGACCGACCTCGATCGTGC
>SYIB01000322.1 GCA_005798965.1 Planctomycetia bacterium | reverse complement strand
CACACGCTCGTCTCGGAGCGCGCCGCCCAGCCCTTCACGCATGCTGGCACCACGCCGCTGCGCGTGAGCGATGAGCGCGCTGGCGACCCCATCCTGCGGCCTTCGCTGCTGTCGAGCCTGATGGCCACGGCGCGCCTCAACGCCGACCGCGGCACGCCGTCGATCCGGCTCATGGAAGCCGCCAACGTCTTCGACCTGCACGGTGCGGAACTCCGGGAACGGTCGTCGCTCGGGCTTCTCATCACCGACACGCCCGATGCCGATGCTGCCATGCGCACCATGCGAGGCTGCGTCGAGCGGCTCCTTCGTTCGGTGCTCGGTGCACACGAAGCCGTTGATGTCGTCCCGCTCGACGGTGCTGCGGGGCTCTCACCTGCCGCGCTCGTGCGTGCACGCGGCCACGACGTGGGCACGATCGGCTTGCTCTCGACCGATGCACTCAAGGCCTTCGGTCTCGATGGTCCCATCGCCGGCGCGGAGCTCTTCATCAAGCCGCTCCTGACCCAGTGGCCGCCTGACACCACGGTGCGCGCCCTGCCGAGTTTCCCCTCGATCGATCGTGATGTCAGCGCGATCGTGGCCGATGGCGTGGCGTGGTCCTCGATCGAGGGTCTCGTTCGCGAACTCGCGCTTGAGCATTTCGAGTCAATCGCCTTCGTCGGCACCTACCGCGGCAAGCAGGTTGGCGAAGGACGCAAGAGCGTGACCATGAGGCTCACCTTCCGCAGTGCTGCCGGCACGCTGCGCCGCGAGGATGCCGACCCGCAGGTCGCGCGCGTGATCGGTGCGTTGCAGTCCAGCGTCGGCGCCGAGGTTCGCTCGTGACCATCGCGCGCGCGCCCTTGGCCCAGCTCACGCTCGGTGGCTACCTGCACGACCTCGCTGCCAAGCAGCCGGTCCCGGGCGGCGGGGCCGCATCTGCGGTCGCCCTCGCGCACGGCGCGGCACTCGGCTCCATGGTGCTGCACTACACGCTGGGCAAGTCGAAGTTCGCCCAGTGGGAGCGGGACAACGCAGCCATGCTCGTGCATCTGGACCACGCGCGCACCGAAGCACTCGCCCTCGCCGACCTCGATGCCGCGGCCTACGCCGAGCTCAACGCGCTCTGGTCACTCACGCCTGCAGAGCGGCTGGCCGACCCTCGCTGGATGCCGGCCGTCGATGCAGCCACCCGTGCGCCGGCAGCCATCGGCGATCTCGCGCTCGCCGTGTTGGCCATGCTCGATCGCATGCCGGGCCGCACCAGCACGATCATCCGCAGCGACCTCGCGATCGCCGCCGAGTTCGCAGCGCTCGCCGTGCAGGGCGCGACCTGGAACGTGCGTGCCAACCTTCCGCTGCAGGCGCCTGAAGCCCAATCGACCTGGTCAGCCTGGTGCGAGCGCGCCGCAGGCAACGCCTCGTCCGTGCGCGACCGCATCGTCGCTGCATGCCGGTCATGATCCCGCTGGTCCCGCTTGCTGCGGTCGCCGCCGGAGCCATCACGACGACCTACACCGTTGCGATTGCGCGTGAGGCCAAGCGACCCCGCCGCGCAACCTACGCCTGGGCGCTGGCGCACGGCGTGCCAGCGAGCCCCGGAGAACTCCCGGGCGTGCGTGACTGGCGTGAAGGCAGCACCGTGCTGCAGGCGACGGGCACCGCTCCGACGGCGCGTCACGTTCCGCCCTCCGCACGTTCGATCGTCCTGCCTTGGTGGCTCGTCGAGGGCCACGGTACGGGCGCCATGCTGCTCATCCATGGCTGGGGCCGTTCGCGTTGGGATTCCCTGCGCCGAGCGCCGTGGTTGCTGGGCCACGCGGCCTCGATCGTGATGCCGGACCTTCGCGGCCACGGCGAGGCGCCGGGTACGACCAGCATCGGCCACAGCGATCACCTTGACCTCGATCAGGTGATCGTGGAGGCGTTCAACGGCACCGCGTCGTCCACGGCCATCGAAGGAGGCATCACGCTCGTCGGCCACTCGATGGGTGCGATGGTGGCAGCGCGACTTGCGGCACTCCTTGCCGAGCGCGGCACGCCCGCCCGGCGCCTCGTGCTCATGGCGCCCTACGACTCGTTGATCGTTCCGATGGCCAATCGGCTGCGGGCACGCGGGCTGCCCGCGGGGCCCTTCGCCGCCACGGCCGCCTGGTGGTTGGCCCGCGGCGAGGAGCCGCTGCATCGCACGCTTGCCCGGGTCCAGTGCCCGGTCATGGTCTTGGGCGGCGCGCTTGATGTCGTCGCAGCGCCACTCGATGTGGTCCGCGCGACAGCACCGCACGACGCATTCATCGACCCCGAGATCGACCACGCAAACGTGGGCGTTGAGGGCACGGCATCCCGCGACGCGCTGCACGAATTCCTCTCGCGGACCTGAACGGTCGCACGAGTCGAAGACGCGTCAACGCGGCGCATCGGCGCCCGACCCACGGATTCACGGCATCATGAGCCGGGCGCGGAACGAGAAGCCCTTGTCGGCCGGCGTGATCCACCACACCGATGGCCCGAAGTACTTCTTCATCAGTTCGGCGTCGAACTTGCCCATCATCTCCTGCACGCTCTTCATCGCCTCGTCGGTGACGATGTCATCGATCGGGTTCCCGGCATCATCCACGAAGCCGTCGACCCCATCCTGCATGTCGCCGAGCCGCTCGAAGGCCGTCTTCTGCGCATCCAGCTGCGCGGCCGTGTCGGTGAAGCCCCACGCCGCCACACCACCCTTGGCGATAGCCCCCGCGCAGCGCTTGTAGATCGGCAATTCAGCGATGCCCTTGGTCTCCTTGTCGCTGGCAGCGCGCAAGGCCTGCTCCACGCCGGACGACTCGCCCATCAGCATCTGGCCCGAGCCCAGTCCGACGGCGAACGGGACGAGGTCGCCACTGAAGATCGTCGCACCCTGGAAGTCACGCGGCATCAGGCCAACCGAAGGAGCGAACATCTGCAGCATCGGCATGCCCGCCTTCTCATCGCTGCAGGCGATCGCGGTCACGCCGTTCACGCCGCTCTCGGCGTTGGCATCGGCCCACTGCACGCCATGGATCGTCGGACCCATCACGGCCAGCGCCTTGGTCATGATCGGTTCGTAGGCAGTCAGCGTCGGGGCGAGCTGTTCGGCCTGCATCTCGGGCAGGCTGGCGACGGCCGCCTCGATGGTCTTCCACAGCTCGGCGAAGCCAACGTTGGCGCTGGAGTACGAGATGCACTCATTGCCCAGGAGCTTCGGCGGGGCGCCGATCGGCTGGCCCTTGGCGATCAACGACATGAGGCCATCCTTCTTGCCCGGGATGAACGCAGCGCCCGACATCTCGAGGATGCCGTCCTTGGGCTGCACGTCGAAGCCCAGCGACCAGCTGCGGATGTCACCGAAGAGCGACGAGATCGCCGGCTGGACCATCGCCATCGGGCCCATCATCATCGGCCCAAGCATGTCCTGCAAAGGACCGGTGAGCAGCGTGATGCTCATGTCGCCCTCGCCAAGCAGCGTGGCGTTGCCGCGCCAGTCATCGCTCGAGCCGAGGGTCTTGCCCTTGCCTTTGCCTTGCGTGCCGAGCAGCGCTTCCTCGAGGCTGGCCATGCTGCTGGCCATGAGCATGTTCTCGCCATCGCGCATGAAGTACACGGTGTCGGGGCCCGAGCCGAAGGCACCCATGTCCATGCCCATTCCGTCGAACTCGTCGTCGGCGCCCACGTCCTCAGCCTCGTCCTTGCCCATCGGGATGACCCAGACTTCCTTGCCGTCGAGTTCAGCCTTTTCGATCGTGACGTCGGCTTCCTTCGCGCCCTTCTCGAACGATGCCATCAGCATGCGGGCGCCGCTGTCGGCGCGATCATCGAAGTCGGCCACGACGATGAACGCCATGGTCATCGCATCGAGCTCCTCATCGCGTTCGCCAAACACGGCCACGCCCATTCGGCCGGGCAGCACCATGTCCTTGCGCTCGATGCCGAGGCCCTTGGCCGCCTCATCAAGCGCCTTCTCGAGTTCCTTCGAATCGTCGCCAATCAGTTCCCTGAGCTTGGGATCGTCGTAGAGCTTCCCGAGTTGTCCGGAGCGGATCGCGTTCCACGAGGCGTGCATGTCCTTCATGCTCACGGCGAGGAAGGTGCCCTGGGGGGCGATGGCCTCGATGGGTGGAAGGTCTGCGGCGGCGGTGATGGATGCGGTCAGGATGAAGGTCGAGAGCATGGAGATCTCCGGGACGTGGTTCGTTGCGGGCGGTTCGTGACAGGTGATTCGTTGGTGCGTAGGTCGCTGGGATTCGATTCGCTCAAGGCGCGGGGTTCATCGCGAATCGGTGCGGTCATCCAGCTCCGGCGGCGGCGTGAACGAGGTCCGCGCGGGCGGCTGGTGGTAGTTGTGCCCAGAGTTGGGATTGTTCTTGTCGTAGCCGAAGGCCTCGCGGTTGCGGATGAAGTCCTTCACGTAGCGGGCGGGGATCGCGAAGCCCAGGGCCTCGCCGCCGCGGATCCCCATGTTGGTGATCCCGATGACCTCGCCCTTGGTGTTGAAGAGCGGGCCGCCCGAGTTGCCCGGGTTGATCGGCGTGTCGGTCTGGATGTAGGTCAGGCCGTCGAAGTTGCGCTGCGTCGTGCTGATCACGCCCTGCGTGAGCGTGCGCTCGAGGCCGAGCGGATTGCCGATCGCGAAGACCGGCTGGCCGATGTCGAACTTCTCCTGGTCGACGATCGCGGCGAAGTCGAAGTCCTTGCCGTCGGGGCGGGTGATCTTGACCAGCGCCAGGTCCACATGGTTGTTGACCGCGATCAGCTCGACGTCCTCGATCTCGGTGCGCTTGAGGGTGCCGTCGGCCTGCGGGAACCACACGGTCACGCGCAGGTTGGTCTCGCCCTGCACCACATGCGCGTTGGTCACCGCGTAGCCGCTCTTGTCGATGATCACACCGCTGCCCAGGCCGCCGGGCGTGCTCACCTTGATGACGGCAGGCCCGATGCGCTTGGCATGCTCCTTGGGCGAGAGCGTCGGTGGGTTGCTCGCGTGCGAGTAAAGCTCGTCCTCCACGGTCTGCATGTCAGCCGCGGCCTCGGCCTGCTTCACCTCGGCCACGTCCTCCATGTCGAAGACCAGCACGTCGGGGCCGACGTCGAGCCAGACCTTGCGGTCGTTGCGCTTGATGATCGTGCCCTCGAGCCGGCTGCCGCTCTTCATGATGAGCGTGTCGGTGGGCGCAAGGAAGCTGGCGGCAAGGACGGCGACGAGCAACGAGTGCATCCCCGAAGGTTACCATGGACGGGCCAGCGATTCGCCGGCCCGACCACCCATGAACACCCTGCCCCTCCTCGTCCTCCTTCTCACAATCCCGCAGCAGGACCTGAGCCAGCACTTCGGCTTCGACCCACTCGAAGTCGTGAAGGTCGGCCCCAACGCCGGCCCGGTGCTGGCCGCCGACGTGAACGGCGATGGGCTGGGCGACTTGGTGATCGCCAACAACTACGACAGCCGCATCGAAATCCACATCCAGAAGAAAGGTGCGACGCCCGCCGATGCGGTTGCACCCAGCCGCGTGAACGAGATCCCCGAGCACTGGCGCTTCCGACGCATCGAGGTACCCGCGGGCGAGGCGATCGGAGGCTTGCTCACGCACGATGCCAACGGCGATGGCCGGCTCGACCTCGTCACGGTCGGTACCCCCAACCGCGTGGTCTTCTACCTGCAGCAGCCCGATGGAACCTTCAAGGCCGACCGCAAGCACACCGTGAAGAACCTCGCCGTCGGCAAGGATGCCATCGCCATCGCCGACGTCATGGGCGATGCTGCGCCCGAACTGCTGGTGATTGCGGGCCCGAACATCAGCGTCTACCCCATGAAGGGCACCGAGCTTGGTGCGCCCGCTGACCTGATGCCGGGCGCTGGCGGCATCGCCGGCCTGATGGCGGGCGACCTCGATGCCAACAGCTGCAACGACATCGTCGCCGTGCTGCCCGACGATGCGCAGCCCATCCGGGTCTGGTACGGCACCAAGCGCGATGGCCTGACGCAGATGGGCCCACAGGTGCGCTACGACATGCCGGTCCTGCGCGAAGCTGCGCTGGTCAAGATCAACGGCAAGCCAGGCTCGAGCCTGGCCACGATCGAGAAGAAGACCAAGCGGACCGTCGTCCACACGGCGCAGCCGGCCAAGGCCGCGAGCGAGGGCGGCAAGGGCGAGCTGGTGACGTGGTCCTTCGAGGACCCCTCGAACCGCAAGCGCGACTTCGCGGTCGCCGATGTCGACGGTGATGGGCTGCCCGACCTCGTCGCGACCAACACCGAGTCGAACGCCGTGAGTGTCTACCGCCAGCAGAAGGGCGTGGGCTTCGGCAATGCCCAGGAGTGCCCCAGCTACGCCGAGCTCGACTTCATTGCCGCGCGCGATGTGGATGGTGACGGCAAGGCCGAGGTCTTCGTCAGCAGCGAGAAGGAAGGCGTCGTCGGCCGCAGCGCATGGAAGGATGGCACCGTCGGCTTCCCGCAGGCGATCGAGCTCGCCAAGGGCCTGACGCCCGTCGCCATGAACGTGGTCACCCTGCAGGGTGAACCCACGCTCGCAGTCATCGCGAAGGAGAATCGCAACTACCGGCTCGAACTCATCGACGCCCAAGGTGGCGCCTCGCGCTCGATCGACCTGGGTGCCCTCAGCCGTGCGCCCGACACCATCCTCTCGATCGATGCCGACCAGGACGGCAAGGATGACCTGCTCCTCTTCACCCCCGAGAAGCCCATGACCATGGTGCGATGGGACGGCAAGGATCAAGCCAAGCCCTACGTGCTGCTTGAGTCGAAGGACATGTCGCAGTTCGGCCTCGCGCAGGCTGCGAACGCGCAGAACACCGAGATCGCTGATGCCAACGGCGACGGCAAGGCCGAGCTGCTGGTCGCCGATCGCAACTTCATCCGCGCACTCCGCTACGACACCACCAAGGGCTGGCAGGTCGTGGAGCAGGTCAACGCCGCGCGCGGCGACAGCAAGCTCGTGGCGCTCGCCCTGCGCGGCAACCGCTTGGTCGCCGGCGACAAGGAGAACGGCAAGATCCTGGTCTTCGAGCGCACGGACGGCGCCTGGAAGGAAACGGAAGCGCTCGACGCGAGCGGATTCAAATTCACCGCGCTGGCCACCGGGCCGTTCGCGGGCGGCGAGGATGCCGTGCTGCTCATCGGCGACGAGGGGTTCGGTGTCCTGCGTGATGCAGGCCCGCGGATGGAACTGGCCGAGAGCGGCTCGTTCCGCAGCGACAGCCCCCGCCGCGTGGAGCACGAAATCGGCGCGGGCGATGTGAACAGCGACGGCCGCACCGACCTGCTCCTCTTGGATGCCGGCGAGCAGAACCTCGAGATCCTCACCTTCTCCGATTCGGGCAAGCTCCTGTACGCCACCGGCTTCGAGGTCTTCGAGACCAAGATGTTCTCTGGCGGCGAACCCAAGGAGTTCCAGCCCAGCCAGGTGGTGGTCATGGACGTGACCGGCGACGGCGCCGACGACGTGGTCCTGCTCTGCCACGACCGCGTGCTGGTGTACCCCCAGATGACCAAGGACGGCGCCAAGCGCTGAGCCCGCATGCAGGACCTCGGCGCCTTCCATGATCCGCAGGCCCTGCGCAAGCTGCTGGAGCTCTCGCGCCACCTCGGCGAGTGTGCCGATCTTGACCAGGTCCTGAGCACGGTCATCGATGCGCTGCGGGATTTCCTTCGCAGCGACCGCGCCACGGTCTTCGTGCACGATGCCAAGGGCGCGTCGCTCGTCACACGCGTGGCGCACGGGCTCGGCACGAGCACGATCCGCATTCCCGATTCCAAGGGGATCGCGGGTGCCTGTGCGCAGTCCCGCGCAGTCGTGAACATCAAGGATGCGTACGAGGACGACCGCTTCGACCGCTCATTCGATGCCAAGACCGGCTACCGAACCTGCACGATTTTGGCGGTGCCCCTGCTCGATGACGAGGGCGGGCTCGTGGGCGTGGCGCAGGTCCTCAATCGTGTGGAGGGCACATTCACCGAGCAAGACGAGCTCATCGCGCGATCGCTGGCCGCACACGCTGCGGTCGCGGTGCGCCGCGCCACGCTGATCGAGGACCGCATCGAGCGCCTGCGCCTCCAGGAAGAGATCGACGTCGCGCGCTCGATCCAGCAGCAGGCCTTCCCGCAGGGCGTGCCGTCGATCGCCGGGTACGAACTCTTCGGTCGCAGCACGCCCAGCCAGGAGTGCGGCGGCGATGCGTTCGATCTGGTCCCGCTCGATCCGCACGGCATCGCTGCGGTCGATGCGCCTGCTGACCGCGCCATGCTGCTCGTGGCCGACGCGACCGGTCACGGCGTGGGGCCGGCGCTGAGCTCGATGCAGACCCGAGGCATGATGCGACTGGCGCTGCGCTTGGGGCAGCCGCTCTCGCTCCTGGCGCAGCAGGTCAACCAGCAGCTGCTCGAGGACCTGCCCAGCGGCCGCTTCGTGACGGCCTGGTTCGGGCTGCTCGATGCCCGCGAGCACACCGTGCAATCCTTCAGCGCCGGCCAAGGACCACTCTTCGTCTACCGCCGCGCAACCGACACCTTCGAGCCCGTCGATACCGATGCGCCCCCCATGGGCATCATGGACTTCGACGGGTCGATGTGCGCCACGCAGACCGTGCGGCTGGAGCCGGGCGACCTGCTGGTCGTCATCACCGACGGCTACTACGAGGCCCCCGAGTCCGGCGGCGGCAGCGGCCAGTTCGGAGAGGAGCGCGTGTTTGCGATCGTGCGAGCCATGCGCGCCGAGCCGCTCGAGGCGATTGTGGCCGAACTCGACCGCGCGGTGCTCGCCTACCACGGTGCTGACTTCACCCCCGACGACCGGACGGCGATCCTGGTGCGGCGGGGATGAGT
>SYIB01000045.1 GCA_005798965.1 Planctomycetia bacterium | reverse complement strand
CGCGCGACCGATGGCGGGTCCGAGCGCGGACTTCATCGGCGCCAAGTCGATCTCGCCCTCGACGGTGGGATGTACCCACACAAACACCTGCTCATCGCCCAGGATCGGCTCGAGTTGCACGAGCCGCACGGGGATCCCCAGCGCGATCGCTGCCTGCTTGGCGGCGAGCGTGCGCGCACCCCAGTCCATCGAGATGCGTTCCCAGGCCGCCAAGTCATCCATCGTCGCCACGCGCAGCACCTCGCCATCGGCGTGGAAGGGATAGTCCTTTCCGCCGGAGGCCTCGATGTAGCTGCGCACCTCGTCGCGTGAAACGCTCTTGCCGCATCCACCGTTGCCGCAGGTGGTGGTGAGCATCTCACCGAGCTCGGTGCCGCGATGCGTGCGGACCACGAGCTTGGAGCCACACCCGGGCTTCGCGTCGCCGTGGTACGGAAACTCGCCGATCATGCGCATGGCACCGAAACGCACCACGATCGAGCTCGGCGCCTTGAGTTCCGCATAGGTCGCCGCATCGACATCACGATGGACCGGATCAGCGTCGCGTTCGAAGATGGGCAGCGGGAAGATCGACACGCTCCGCAGTGTCCCATGGACGCGTCCGCCGTGCATCGGCGGTCCCGCTAGCATTGCGCGGTTCCATGTTGCCCGTCGTCGCCATCATCGGTCGCCCCAACGTCGGCAAGAGCAGCTTGCTCAACCGCATCGTCGGTCGGCGCGTGTCGATCGTGGACCCGACCCCGGGCGTCACGCGCGACCGCATCACGGCCGAGCTGACCCTCGATCCGCCGATCGAAGGCCCTGAGGATGCGCTTCCGCGCACCGTCGAGTTCATGGACACCGGCGGCTACGGGGTCTACACCGCCGATGGCGGCCGCATCGACGATGCCGGCATGGATCTCGCGGCCCTGAATCCGCACATCGAGGAGCAGATCCGCACAGCCACCGCGGAGGCTGACGTGATCCTCTTCACGGTCGATGCGCAGAGCGGCGTCACTGCGCTGGACGAGACGATCGCCACGATGCTGCGTCGCAGCGGCCAAGCGGCCAAGGCGATGCTGGTCGTGAACAAGGTCGATGGCCCGTCGTGGGAGGCGCAGGCTTTCGATGCGATGCGGCTGGGCTTCGGCGAGCCGCACATGGTCAGCGCCAACAACGGCGCCGGCCTGCGCC
This sequence comes from Planctomycetia bacterium, assembly GCA_005798965.1. Taxonomy (GTDB): domain Bacteria; phylum Planctomycetota; class Phycisphaerae; order Phycisphaerales; family SM1A02; genus SYIB01. The sequence continues at coordinate 4,908 of SYIB01000045.1, read as the reverse complement.
GCCTGCGCGAGGCGCTCTGGGAGCGCGTGGGCGATGCCCCCGCCAAGCCCGTCCCGACCGAGATGAAGGTCGCGATCGTGGGCCGCCGCAATGCAGGCAAGAGTTCCTTCACCAACGCCCTTGCCGGCGAGGACCGTGTGATCGTGAGCGAGATCGCCGGCACCACGCGCGATGCGATCGACGTGCGCTTCGAGGTCGGTGGCCGAACGTTCGTGGCCATCGACACGGCTGGCGTGCGCAAGCGCAAGTCGTGGGCGGATGATGTCGAGTTCTATTCAAACGTCCGTACCGACCAGTCGATCCGCCGCGCCGACGTCTGCCTCCTGGTCCTCGACGCGACCGACAAGATCAGCCAGGTCGAGAAGCACCTGGCCATGCAGCTCATCGAGCAGGCCAAGCCCACGCTCATCGTGCTCAACAAGTGGGACCTGATGCCGAAGAAGGCCAAGGTCGAGGACTTCATCGAGTACCTCGGACAGGAGCTGCCGGGCCTGGACTTCGCGCCCGTCGCCTGCGTGAGCGCCTTGACGAATGAGGGTGTGCTGGATGCCATCACGATGGCGTTCAACCTCTTCCAGCAGGCGGGCCATCGCGAGACGACCGGCCGCCTGAACGCGCTCGTGCAGAGGATCCTCACGGAGCGCGGTCCAAGCTCGCGCCTGGGCACGATCGCCAAGATCTACTACATCACCCAGATCGAGGTCTTCCCGCCCACGATCGCCCTGGTGGTGAACAAGCCCGACCTCTTCGAGGGCAACTACGAGCGCTACCTGCTCAACCGCATGCGCGAGGAACTGCCTTACGCCGAGGTGCCGATTCGTCTGCGTTTCAGCGCACGCAAGCGCCGCGAGAATCCCGGTGATGCCCAACCGTCGTCGGGCGGTCGGTCGGAGCAGTGATCACGCCAGCAGGCTCTGGCCCGTCATCGCCGAAGGCTTCGGCAGTCCGGCCATGGCAAGCATCGTGGGCGCAAGGTCGGCCAGCCGGCCATCGTCGCGCAGGCGGCGGCCTCGGAACGCCTCGCCGAGGATCGACAGCGGCACGGTGAAGTTGGTGTGCGCGGTCTGGGGATCGCCGGTCTTGGGATCGACCATCTGCTCCGCGTTGCCGTGATCGGCGGTGATGACCAGGCTCCCGCCGCGTGCCAGCGTGGCGCGCGCAATCTCCCCGACGCATGCATCGACGATCTCGCACGCGCGCGTGGCGGCATCGAGGTTGCCGGTGTGGCCGACCATGTCGCCGTTGGCGAAGTTCACGATGATGAACGGCTCGCAGTCGGCGGCGTCGAGGCGCGCGAGCACCGCATCACGCACGCCATGCGCGCTCATCTGGGGCTTCAGGTCGTAGGTGGGCACGTCCTTGGGGCTCGGCACGATCACGCGGCGCTCGCCCGGGAATGGTTCTTCCCGGTAATCGTTGAAGAAGAAGGTGACGTGCGGAAACTTCTCGGTCTCCGCACAGCGGAACTGCGTGAGGCCCGCATCGCTGATCACTTGCCCGAGGATCGACTCCATGCGTGCGGGTCGCTCGAACGCCACCGTGACCGGAAGGCCTTCCTCGTAGTTGGCCATCGTGACGAAGTGCAGGTTCGACGGCACATGTCCGCGGTCGAATCCGCCGCCCGGCAGCGCGCGGAATGAGGCTTCATCGAGCACGAAGGCCTTGGTCAGTTCGCGCGGCCGATCGCCGCGGAAGTTGAAGAAGATCACGGCGTCGCCGTCACGGACGAAGCCCTCGTCCGCAGCGAGCAGGTGCGTGGGCGGCACGAACTCATCGCCGTGGCGCGTTGGTCCCTCGGGATTCGCATAGGCGCGCTCGAGCGCTGTGCGCGCATCGGTTGCCCCCTGCTCCTGTGGACCGACCAGGCACCGCCACGCACGCTCGACCCGCTCCCAGCGGTGGTCGCGGTCCATCGCCCAGAAGCGTCCCATGATGCTGCCGACCCGCGCACCGCACCGATCCGCGGCCTGCTGCACGCGTGCGATGAAGCGAAGCCCAGTGGTTGGCCCGGTGTCACGCCCATCGGTGATCGCGTGCACGATCACGCGCCCCCCCGGGAAGCCGCGTGCCCGCGCCAGCTCGAGGATCGCTTCGAGGTGCCCGAGATCGCTGTGGACGAGACCATCGCTGCACAGTCCAAGCAGGTGTACGCAGCCATCGGTCGCGGTGGCGTGATGGAAGGCCGACTGGAGGCCGGCATTTGAGGCGAATCGTCCGTCGCGGATGGCGCGAGTGATCCGCATGAGTTCCTGGTCCACGATCCGGCCGGCGCCGATGTTCTGGTGGCCGACCTCGCTGTTGCCCATGACCGGCCCCTCGGGCGTCTCGGGCAGGCCCACATCCTCGCCGCTCGTGCGGACGAGGGTGCTCGGCCACTCCCGGCGCATCGAGGCATCGAAGGGGCAGTTGGCCCGCAGCACGGCGTTGCCGGGATCCTGCTCGGCGTGCGGGTTGCGGCCCCAGCCATCACGGATCACCAAGACGATCGGGGTGTTCACGGTCGGTGAAGCCATGCATCAACTCTACCCCGTGGGAGATGTGGGGTCGGAACCATGGTCGCGGCCGATCGTCCGCTACGCTACGGCCGACTCGAAGTGCATGGAGAGCACGGAAGGATGACCACCACCTTGGCCACGGACACGGCACCACTCATCGGCGACGCACTGCGGAGCCGCTACGACGAGATCAACCGCCGCATCGGTGAGGCTGCCGCGCGATCGGGGCGCAAGCCCTCCCAGATCGTGCTCGTGGCCGTCAGCAAGAACGCCAGCATGGAGCAGGTGCGCGAGCTCGTGCAGGCCGGGCATGTCCACTTCGGCGAGAACCGCGTGCAGCAGCTGCAGCAGCGCGTGGCGCAGGTCGAGGAGTTCCACGCGCGCCGCCGCGAGCTCACCGGCACCGAGCCCGCTCCCGTGCGCTGGCACATGATCGGCTCGCTCCAGCGCAACAAGGTCAAGAAGGCCATCGAGTGCGCCCGGCTCATCCACAGCGTGGACAGCATGCGCCTGGCCGAGGACATCCAGAATGCGGCTGCGCGCCGCGAGGATCCTGTCGACATCCTCATCGAAGTCAACGTAAGCGGCGAGGCGAGCAAGCACGGCCTGCATCCGCCAGCGGTGTGCCACGTGATCGAGCAGATCGACACGATGGTCAACGTGCGGCCGCGTGGCCTCATGTGCATGGCACCCAATACGCAGGACACGGCGGTCGTGCGTGATGTCTTCGAGCGCTGCCGCGAGCTCTTCCAGGACATCCGCTCGGCCGGCGTGGGCGGCGATGCATTCGATCTCCTGTCCATGGGCATGTCCAACGACTTCGAGGTCGCGATCGAGTGCGGCTCGAACATGGTGCGCATCGGCGGCGGCCTCTTCGGGGCGCCGGCGGTTCAGGACGAGCCCGGCGAGGGCTGATCCGCGCTGTCGACGCGGCGCTGCGTGCGCGCGTCCCAGCCCCGGTGGTAGCGCGCGATCGGCATGCCGCGGAATGTGCTCCGGCAGCGGTAGCAGGTCAACCTCCACTCCAAGCGCATCCACAGCACCACATCGATGGCCGCGACGATGAGCAGCGCCGCCACAAGGATCGACGGCGTGCCGTAGCCGGCAAGCCCCACGGCGACGACCGAGAGCGCGAGCACCGCGACGATGACCGTGAGCCTGGGCGTGGAGCGGCTCCGGTAGAGCGTGTCGCATCCGCAGAGCACGCATTTGCGCAGGTGGCCGCCATCGTCAACCGCCCGTTCCCAATCGAGGAAGTGCTCTCGTTCCCGGCCCGGTTCGCCAAGGCGAAGCCGTGCAGGCCGCTCGTCGAGGCTGACCTCGGCATCGCCCAGTCTCGAGCGGTCGGTGGCTCGTGCGGTCACCTGCATGCGCGGGATGGTACGGCGATCGACCGCGGTCCCATGCCGTCGTAGCATTGCGCGCATGAGACCGGGATGGTCGCACGCGCTCCAAGGACGCTTCATTGTCTTCGACGGCCCGGATGGCAGCGGCAAGAGCACGCAGATCCGGCGGTTCGTGCAGGCCGTTCGTGACGATGGCACGACCGTCACTGACGTGCGCGAGCCCGGCGGCACACCGATCGGCGAGAAGATCCGCGAGATCCTGCTCGATCCGGCCAACGTGGAGATGGACGTGCGCTGCGAGATGCTGCTCTACATGGCCAGCCGTGCGCAGCTGATGGTCGAGCGCATCAAGCCCGCGCTGGCCGCCAGCCACATGGTGCTGAGCGACCGCTTCATCAGCAGCACGCTGGCCTACCAAGGCACGGCGGGTGGGCTTTCGCCCGCCGAGATCCTCTCGGTCGGCGATGTGGCCATCGGTGGTCGCTGGCCCGATCTGACCGTGGTCTTCGATGTCGATGAGCGCGTGGCTGCGGGCCGGTTGTCGCCGCTCCTCGACCGCATGGAGCAGAAGGGCGCCGAGTTCCACCGCCGTGTGCGTGCGGGCTACCTGCAGCAGGCACGCGAGCGGCCGGATCGGCACCTGGTCGTCGATGCCTCGAAGGATCCCGATGCGGTGTTCGAGCAGGTGCTTGCCGGCATCACAGCGCACTGGCCACGCTGAGCCGTGCGCGCACGATCGCGGCGACCGCCTCGGTGCAGCGCACCAGGTCGTCGTTGACGACGAATGCATCGAACGTGGTTCCGGCCTTGGCACGCGCGATCTCGCTGCGGCTCTCGGCGAACCGGCGCTGGATCGCTGTCTCGTCCTCGCGGCCGCGCACGCGCAGGCGGCGCAGCAGTTCGCCCTCGTCCGGCGGCAGGATGAGGATCCCCAGCATGCCGGGCATCGCACGACGCACGTTTTCCGCTCCCTGCACGTCGATGTCGAGGATCACCAGGCGACCGTCGTCAAGCTGGCGCTGCACCGCATCGCGCGGCGTGCCGTACCAGTCGCGGCCGAAGACCTG
>SYIB01000044.1 GCA_005798965.1 Planctomycetia bacterium | reverse complement strand
AGCGCGAGAGCGGGCCTGCGTTCTCGATGAGCGCGCGCAGGACCGCCGAGGGCGCGGGCAGCAGGAACGAGCGGATCTGAAGGATGAAGACCAGGAGTTCCCAGCCAAGCAGCAGCGCGGCGACCAGGGCGAGCGGAGGCCACACCGAGTGGATCATGCGCTTCATCGCTCGCTCCCCGCATGCTTCGCGAGGCTGCTGGGCGCGATGCCGCCTGGCGGGCGCGGCAGCGTCATGTCGTGGTAGATCGACTGCAGCGCCTGGGCGAACTCGACGGTCGTGCGGACCTCGGGCTGGCGGTTGGGCAGGTGGATCCCGTGCACGCTCACCACACGACCCGGGCGGCCCGTCATGACCACCACCTGACGGCCGAGGTAGACGGCCTCGGCAAGCGAGTGCGTGACGAGCACCACCGTCATGCCGAGCTCCTTCCAGAGGTCGGCGAGCAGTTCGTTGATCGTCTCGCGCGTGATCTCGTCGAGTGCGCTGCAGGGTTCGTCGAGCAGCAGCGCCGGTGGGCGCTCGACCAGCGCGCGCGCCAGACCAACGCGCATGCGCATGCCGCCCGAGAGCTGCGCGGGCATGCGATTCCAGGCATCGCCCATGCCGACCATGCGAAGGATTTCGATGCCGCGGTCCTGGCACTCGTCGGCGCTCACGCCTGCCAGCTCGAGCGGGAGCGTGACGTTGTCCATGGCGTTCCGCCACGGCAGCAGGCGCGGATCCTGGAAGCACATGCCCGAGCGGGCACCGCTGAGGTCGACCGATCCTTCGGTCGGCCTGATCAGGCCTGCCGCAATCCGCAGGAGCGTGGTCTTGCCGCACCCCGAAGTGCCCACGATGCTCACGAAGCAGCCTGCCTTGACATCGAGCGTCACTGGCTCGAAGGCTCGCACGCCGGCGTAGCTCATGCTCACGCCATCGAAGGAGATGCCAGCGGCGGCGGGGCGCCTGGTGTCGGCCATGCGATGGATCCTATACCGTTGGATCAACGCCATGCTCGCCAACCGGCTCGAGAAGCGCTTCCGTCACCTGCGCAAATGGGCGCGGCGATTCGACGTGGAGTGCTTCCGTGCTTACGAGCGCGACATCCCGGAATTCCCGCTGATCGTGGACTGGTACGACGGCGACGTGGTCGCGTGGTTCTACGACCGCACGAAGGACGACACGCACGAGAAACGCGGTGCATTCGAGGCGCTCGCCACGCAGGAGATCCTGCAGGGGCTCGCGATCCCACCCGAGCGGCTGCACTGCAAGTTCCGGCGGCGGCAGAAGGGGCTCGACCAGTATGAGCGCTTCGACGAGGCCGCGGTCGTGCGCACGGTGCGTGAGCAGGGGCTGCTGTTCGAGGTGAACCTGAGCGACTACCTCGATGTCGGGCTGTTCCTCGACCACCGGCAGACGCGCCAGTACATCCGCGAGCGATCGCAGGGGAAGTCGCTGCTGAACCTGTTCGCCTACACGGGGTCATTCAGCTGCTACGCGGCAGCCGGCGGCGCGCGGCGCACGCTCACGGTCGACATGAGCCGTACCTACCAGGACTGGACCGCGCGCAACCTGCGGCTCAACGGGTTTGAGCCTGGGCCTGTGCATGGCCTCGCCCACGAGGACTGCCTGCAGTTCCTGGCTCGTCCCACGGGTGAGCGGTTCGACCTGGTCGTGTGCGACCCGCCGACCTTCAGCAACAGCAAGCGGATGCAGGTCGATTCCTTCAGCGTGGACCGCGACTGGCCGGAGCTCTTCCGGCTGATCGAGCCATGGCTCGCACCCGAGGGCGAACTCTGGTTCAGCACGAATTCCAAGCGTTTCGAACTCGATGCCGCGCAGGTACCTGCCGGGCTCCATGCGCTCGAGATCACCGCGCGCACGACCAGCGAGGACTTCAAGGACAAGTGGAGCCACCGCTGCTGGATCATCTCGCGGGTGCCCCCGCGAATGCCGAAGGTGCGGCAGTGAGCGAGCGCTGAGGGGCGAGCCTTCGCGGGCTGGCTGCCGGGCGACGCGATGCATTCAGTTCATCGCGCCACAGGCTTCGTGACTGGCGCGGCGGGCTCGAGGTTGCGGAACGCAGCGCTCACGTCCTGCGGCTTCAAGAGCTGCTTGGTCTCGATGAGGGCGTCGAGCACAGCTTGCCAGCGGGTGGCATCCATGCGGCCGAGCGAGGCATCGCCGCCCGGGGCGATCAGCGGCCGCTCGAGTTCCGCCGCCGTGTTCATGGCGTCGAGGCTCATGCTTGGATTCATGGCGGCGATGGCGGGGTTGTACTTGGCCGGCTCTGCCAGATAGCGAGACCAGCCCTCCTTGAGCGCACCCGCGAAAGCACGCAGATCGGCCTCGCGCGAGGCGAGGGTCGATTCGGTGGTGGCGTAGACCGCGACGTAGGGGTTGTAGATCTCGCGCAGGCTGAAGCTCTTGCACGCGACGCCCTTGAGCTTCATGGTCACCGGTTCGGCGGTGGCGAAGCACTGTGTGGCGGCCAACGGATCTGACTCGAACAGCGAGAGCGACCCGTTGTAGGTCACGAACTTCGCCTTGTCCTGCCCATACTTCGCCTGCAAGAGGCGCACGTAGGGAAGGCCAGGCTCGACCGCGATCGTGCCACCGCCGGTCCAGAGCTGCTCGAGGCTCTGGGCGGGATTGGCTTCGTGAGCCATCAACGCGTAGGGAGTTTCGATGAAGGTGGCGTAAAAGGCCACCAGTGCGCCATCGCGCGCGCGCAGCTGCAGCAGCTGGTCGGCACTCATCAGACCGATGTCGCAGACGCCGTCGGCGGTGAGCTGGGGCGTGGGTACGCCGGCACCGCCCTTGATGATCTCGACCGTGAGCCCCGCGGCGGCGAAGAGGCCATCCTGCTGCGCGGCATACAGACCACCGAACTCAGGCTCCGGCACCCAGTCGAGCTGCACGCGCAGGCGCTTGGAGCCGGTGTCCGGCGCGTCACCGCAGGAGGTACACAGCACGAGCGCGACGATGGTCAGCAGTCGGTTCAGCATTGGGTCACGGTACTCCGGGCCTTGATTCGTCGGTGGAACGCCTCGGGATTCGCGCGAAGAGCGACGGGGGATTGGAGGACGCGTGCTCCGGAAGCCGAGGCGCAGAACGCCCAAATGTGCCCTGTGGGAGCACCTTCCCCGGCGCGCACCGCGCAGGAGCCACACATGAGCCAGTTCAGCGATCAAACCGGGTACAACCAAGAAGAGGCCGAGTTCAAGCGCCGCGAAGCGGAGGCGCT
>SYIB01000321.1 GCA_005798965.1 Planctomycetia bacterium | reverse complement strand
GATCCACCTCACTACGATCCCTCGATGCCTTCGCGCAAGCCCATCGTGCCTGCTGGATTCGACCCCGATGCTGCCGCGACCGGCGACGGTCTGTTTGGGCTCGACACCCGGCCCGAGGATGCGCGCCTGGTCGTCATCCCGGTTCCCTTCGATGCCACCACGAGCTACCGCGCCGGCACGGCCCACGGTCCCGAGCATGTCCTCGAGGCGAGCAAGCAGGTGGATCTCGAAGACATTCAGTACGGGGCGATCTGGCAGGCTGGCATCGCCATGCTGCCGATCCCCAAGCCGATCGCGTCGCTTTCCAGGCGCGCGCGCACGGCGGCAGAGCCGATCATCCGGGCCGGCGGTGCGACGCCGGGCCATCGCGCTCATGAGAAGGCCACGGCCACGGTCAATGCAGCCAGCGAGCGCGTGCATGGCTATGTTGCGGCCGAGTCAGAGCGCATCCTCGACCGTGGCGCGATTCCCGCCGTGCTCGGTGGTGACCACGCGAGCCCGTTCGGCCTGATTGCCGAGCTCTCGCTGCGTCACCCTGGCATGGGGATCCTGCAGATCGATGCCCACGCCGACCTGCGTGACTCCTTCGAGGGCTTCGCGTGGAGCCATGCGAGCATCTTCCACAACGTGATGACCCGCCTGCCAGGCGTGAAGCGCCTGGTGCAGGTCGGCATACGCGATGTCGGCTCGCGTGAAGTCGAGTTCATCGAGCAGTCCACGGGTCGCGTGAAGACGTTCTTCGACCAGCATCTGCGTGACCGCCAGTTCGGAGGCGCGACGTGGACCAAGGTCTGCAAGGACATCATTGCTTCCCTTCCACGCGAGGTATATATCTCGTTCGACATCGACGGCCTGGCCGCGGATCTCTGTCCTCGAACCGGTACGCCCGTTCCCGGCGGCCTTTCGTTCCCTGAAGTCTGCCACCTGCTCGAGTTGCTTGCCGCGAGTGGACGCCGTGTGATCGGCTTCGATCTCTGCGAGGTCGCGCCCGGTGAGCCCGATGATGAGTGGAACGGCTGCGTGGGTGCGCGTGTCCTCTACAAGCTGGCAGGTTGCGCGCTGCGAAGTCAGAGGTCGATCTGATCAGCCAGGCGCCCGTTGCCCGGGCGAAGCGGCCCACCCCTCTGTTGCCGCACTACGATCAGAGCATGCATCTGCGTCTCACCGGCATCTGCATCCGTTCGATCTGCTGCGGTGCGCTCCTCGCCATGCTGTGCACGGTGCAGGCGCCCGCATCCTGCCTCGCAAATCCCGTCATGCAGTCCGAGTCGGTGGTCCCGACCACGCTTCCGCAGCCCGATACGCAAGAACTCACGCGCCGCGCCAGCGACGCCGCCCAGCGTGCGCTCGGTGCGGTCCGTACCCGTACGGGGCCATCATGGACCGGGCCTCTTCAAGCTGCTCCGAATCCTTGGCCTGGGCTGTTCGAACAGTCGCGCGGCTCGATGGCCTTGGTCAATCGGTTGCTCGCTCTCGAGGCATCTGCCAAGCGATCGTCGGCCGATCCGTTGACCCGTGTCCGCCGACCGATGTCGTTCGCTCAGATCGACCCGACGCAACTCGACCGTGATGCGCTGAAGCTCCAGCGCAATCGTGACCTCTATGCACTCGCCCGCGCTGATGTGAACCAATCAGCCTACCTGCGTCAATACGGGGTCGAGCTCTCGGTCGTGTTGGCGTGGCGGAGGGATCCGGCGCTCTTGGCGCGTGCTGTCGCGCTGCTTGACGCCTTCGTCGATCACCGACCCCTTCAGCGCCCGGGTTCCACGCTGTCGTCCGACGACATGACCATGCCCGCCGGCGGCGACGGAGTGTGGCTCGCAACCGCGTGGGGCATGAGTGGCATCGTCGAGATGCTCGACCTTCTCGGGGACCAGGTCCCTGCGCAGCTGCGTGCGAGGCTGGACCTGCTCCTACGCGAGGAAGTCATGCGCATCTGCGAGGACTGGGCGGATCGGCGTCCATGGTTCGTCCGTGTGCACACGCCGGTGAGCAACCAATGGCTCGAGCCATCGCTGGCCCTGGTGCAGGCGTGCCTGCACCTCAAGGATTCCCGGCTGGCACCCTGCTACGACCTCGGTGTCGAGAACATTGCCCAGACGTTGGCGGCACTCGGGTCCGACGGTGCATTCCTCGAGGGATTCAGCTACGCGAACCAGTCGGCTGGCCCGCTCTTCGACGGCGTACGCGCCGTTCGCGCCAATGGCGATCGTCGGCTCGATGGCTTTGCGTATTTGGATCACGCTTGGGAGTGGTTCGCGCACATGAACCTCGGCGCCGGCGTTCTTGTGCACACCTACGACAGTCGCATGATGATCCGCCCCGACTGGGCGCGCACTTCGCCCACGCCATCTGAGGCGGGCGTTTACCTGTCGAGTGCCGCACCGGGCGCACTGGCTGCTGCGCGCTTTCTCCTTCCGGATGCCGATGCCTCGGTCACGGGCATCCGCTACGCCTTCGCGCTGGCCGGGGCTCGCGGACCGAGCGCAATGCCGCTGCCGACGTACGCCAGTTTCCCCAGCCAAGGTCAAGTGGTCTGGAGATCCGCATGGGAAGTACCGGCCGCATCAGCACCGAGGGCGCTTGCCATCGTGGTGCGCTCGGGCACGGCCGGTGAGAATCACGTGCAGCGGGACAATGGCCAGATCACGGTGATGAATGGCCGTCGCTTCGTCTTGATGGAAGCTGGGACGCCGGATTACGGCGCGCCGGGCTACGAAGATCGCTATGCGGGAGTTGCTGGACACAGCGTCATGCAGGTCAGCCCGGTGCTGCCGGCCAGCCAGCCGAGGCCATGCACCATGACGGTTCGTTCGCTCGATGAGTCGGGCGGCTCGATCACGATGGACCTCGCTAGCGCGTCGAGGCTTGCCCGCTCATCGACGCGTGGCGTGGCGTGGGATGCGCAGGGTCGCATCGTGATCGAGGATGCTGCCACATTCGGGGCGGCGATCGAAGCGGGTACGGAGGTCTACCGGTTCCATGTGGGCTCGACCGATCCCGTGGCGATCAGCGGTAGCGGGCGATCATGGGATGTCCGGTGGCGCGGCGCCACCATGGCCTTGCGTACGGACCGTCCGGTGCGTGTGGCGCAGCAATCCTGGCCCGACGCGATCCGCGCGCCCTTTCGTCACCAGGTCGTCACGATCTTGGTCGTGGGCCAGTCAGATGGGCTGAAGCTGGACACCACGGTGCAGGTGGATCGCTCGGTCACGGATTGAGTCGTCTTCCGACCGGCCGGCCTCACACCGGCGCGCTGGCCTCGTCGAGGATCGTGACGATCCACGCCAGAAACAGCAGCACGTGCACCATCCCCTGCAGGGCGCTGACCCGCCCACGGGCAAGGCTGAGGGCCGTCACGAGGAAGGTGGTCGCGAGCAGCACGATGAAGGGTGGCTCCAGCCCCAGTTCCGGCGTCACGCCGGTCGCGAAGCGGATGCCGATGATGGCAGGCACGGTCAGGCCGATCGTCGCCAAGGCACTGCCAAGCAGGATGTTGATCGAGCGCTGCATGTCGTAGCGCCGCGCGGCTCCGACAGCTGCAAGGCCCTCCGGTGCGAGCACCAGCAGGGCAATCAGGATCCCGCCCAGCGGCAGCGGCAGGCTCCATGCCTCGAGAAGATCGCGCGTTCGACCGCCCAGCCCCTCGGCCATCCCGATCACGGCCAGCAGTGCCAGCACCAGCAGGACGCATGAGCGCCCCAGCGGCTGTGGCGCATGGTGGGTCGGTTCCGACTGTCGCTCGGTCATGCCTTTGTGCGCGAAGAAGGACCTGTGCCGCGTCGACTGCATGTAGAGGAACAACCCGTACAGCAACAGGCTGCTGGTACCAACGAAGAGCTCCATCGGTGCGCTCATCCAGCCCCCTGGTAGCGAGTGCGTGAAGCGTGGCAGCACCAGAGTGATGCACCCAAGGGTGATGAGCAGGGGCAGGTACGAATTGCTTGACTGCGGGTTGAACTCGCGCTCCCGTCCGTCCCATCCCGAGACCAGCATGCACACCCCCAGCATCAGGTTGAGGATGATCATGATCACCGCGAACATCGTGTCGCGGGCGATGTCCGGGTCGCCGCCCGATCCGAGCATGACTGCGCAGACGGCGGCCACTTCGATGACGATTGCGGAGATCGTCAGGATGATCGTGCCCAGCGGCTCGCCCAGCCGTTCGGCCACATGATCGGCGTGGGTCATGGCGCGCATCGCCGCGGCCACGATGGCCGTGATCAGCCAGGTCGTCCAAGCCAGACCCGTTGCGCTTGCGGCCGGATCAGCTGGACTCCAATGCGTGAGCACCACCAGGCCCGTGAGCAGCCCGATGACGATCGGCAGGTCAGCGAGCACGGAGCGGAGTTTCCCTGCGGGGGTGGTGCTCGTCATGCGCCGGACTCTAACGGGAGCTGGTTTGCGTCAGCAGGGGCCCCAGGAGCCGAGCATGGTGCCCAGATCACCACCATCGGTCACGCCCGAGCCGTCGACGTCGCCCTCGGCCGTGCCCCAAGCGCCAAGCAGCACGCCAAGGTCGCTACCGTCGATGAGCCCGTCGCCATTGAGATCGGCCGCGCAGGGCGTCTCGCACATGATGGTGAGCACACCAGAGCCACCCACGCCGGCCACCGGCGCACCCGCCCGGATGAGCCACGTGCTTCCCGCCGTCACGCTCAGGCTCACGCGACCACCATTGCCGGTGCAGCCTGCGGTCGTGTCGTCGCAGCCGGCCGGCACCGTCGTGGAGGTCGGGCAGGTGGTGCCGGAGTACACAGCCAGCCGTGTATCGAAGGTCGGCGACCCGCAGGTCTCGATCGTCAGCGTGCCGGAGCAGGTCGCTGTGTGGCGGAACCAGACGTCCTTGGCGCACACGGTGCCCGCGCCATCGTTGCACGATGCAGGCAGCGAGCCGATCGAGTCGGTCGCTGGTGCGGTCGTGAAGGCCGTCGCACCGACGGCCACGTCGGTCGCACCGGCGCAGGCATCGTTGGCCGGCGGCCCCAGCACGCGCACGCTGTCGACGTACCAGTTGTCCGCGCTGTCGTTGCCGTTGACGCGGAAGCGCAGCCGGAACTGGTTGTGGCGAGCGTCGGTGGGAAGGATGTGCTCGTGGAACGTGAAGCCGGTCACGGCCACGCCGTCCGAGGTCACGGTGTTCAGGACGACCCAGTCGAGGGCACTGTTGAGGTACTCGACGATGAGCTGCTCGCCTGACTCCACGCCCAGTCTCGAGGTGAAGTAGCTCGCGCTGGCCGCGGCGAGGCCACCCAGCTGCACCACGTTCGTGCGGCAATCGTCGTCGTCGTAGTCACCCGTGCCGACCGAGCCGAGGTTCATGGAATTCGGGGCGGTCGGCTCGTTGAGCGCGGTGGCCGAGATGATCACCCCGTCGTTGTAGGTCCAGCGCGACGTGGCCAGCGCGGTGCCAAGATCGAAGTCCTCGACGAAGGGGGGCAGCGAAGGCAAGGGCCGGGTGAAGTCGCACGCAACGGCGTTGACGTACCCCGTGGTCTCGGTGATCGCGCGGGAGTCGAGTTTCAGGTTCGAGCCGCTGAGGCCCCCGCAGGCTCCGTTGGCCGAGCACATGATGTGGCAGTTGTCGTTGCCGTCGGTGTCGCAGTGGGTGCAGTTCCAGTTGTGGCCAAGCTCGTGCGCGGACAGCGACACGCGGAACGTGAGGGTGGTGGTGTACCGGCTCTCGACCACGCCGTAACCCACGCCGGACGCCGCCTGGCAGACCACGCCCAGATACGCAAGTCCGATCGTGCCACCCGAGAAGTTGTAGCCGCTGAACATGTGACCGATGTCGCGGAACGCACCGCTGAGCGGCGTCGCACCCCAGAGCGCGTCGAACTCGTTGAGTCGGGCATCGATGGTGGTCCCGTTATATGGATCGGTCGAGATCGAACGGATCACCATCACGCTGATCTCATGCACGATGTTGACGTCGCGGTCGTAGATCGTGTTGACGTTGGCGATGATGTTCTCGATGTCGTTGACCGTATTGTTGACCGAGCTTCCGTTCTTCTGGAAGAACTCGTAGTCGGTCTCGCACGCGATCTCGACCTGCTGAGGCGTGGCGCCCGCCAGCGAGCCGCCGCCACCGGACGCCGGTGCAACGCGGTAGAGCTCGGTGTCGAAGCCCGGTCGACCGAGTGCGCAGCCCGCCTCGTCGACAGCCACATCGGAGGCGGCATAGGTGGCGTGCACGGTCGAGTCGGGCAGGTCGGCGCACAGCTCGTGCAGCGGCTGGATCCCGAAGGTCGATCCATCTTCGAGGGTGACGATTCCGCTGAAGCCGGTCGGCAGGAGGGAGCCGACGACAGACGTGTTGGGCCGGCCGGCAATCGAGCCTCGGTACGTCCTGATGGCGGGCGCCTCGACGTCCCGCAGCGAGCGGCCGTCGTCCACAAGCACCCTGAATCGGTCGCCGCGGACCGAGTGCTTGGCCAGTTCGAGCGTGACCATGTTCGCCCCGAGCGGCGCCTCCACAGAGAAGGAGGCCGGAAGGTCCCGTGGAAGCAGCGGCTCGCACGGGATGAAGTGGGCGATGCGCTCGAGTCCGCAGTCTTGCACCGGCGGCACGGCTGATCCACCGCTCGCCAGCGCATGGGTCGTGAGGCTGAGGGCCATGGCACAGCACGCCGTGGGCGCAGCGAATGGTCGGATCGTCATGGCCGAAAGGTAGGGACTGAATCTGGGGGGGCCACCCAGAAGGGTCGAATCGGACGAAATTGTCCAAGGCGTCGGCGGGGCCAAGTGTGGCCCGGCACCCAGCGGTCGCGGCCGTCGGACTACGGGTTCAGCGGCTCCATCTGTGCGTCGTTGGTGATGCCGGCGTCGGCGTTGTTGGCATCATCCTGCTCCGAGATGGCATTGAGTTGCTCCTGCTCGCGTGCGCGCTCGTCCTCGGTGCCGACGACGCCGTCGACCGAATCAGGGTCGCTCTCGCAGGCAATCAGGGCGGCGGCCACGAGCAGCAGGCGGGCGATGGGCTTCATGTCCCCGATGCTACGCGTGCAGGTGGCGGTCTGTGCCCATAACTAACCAAGGAATCTTGCACCGTGGGGTTGACCCCGCTCAAAATCGGATCACACTTCCGAGGTCCAAGGTCGGTGTGCGCGTCCTTGGTTTCGGTCCCTCCCTTTCCCTCATCCCAACAGTTCAGGAGTTTCAGATGAACACTCGCGTCATGTGCGCGGTGATGGCCTCGGCGGCCGTCGGCATGGGCGTTGCCCAGGTCGTCGCCAACCCCGGCTTCACCTACAGCGATTCGACCGGTGACATCGGTGCGGGCCTCGCCACCGGCGGCGGCACGCTCGATCTGGTCAGCATGGAAGTCTCGAACACCGCCACCGACATCGTCTTCAAGCTGACCGTCAACGGCAGCTTCAGCAACGTCGACTGGGGCAAGTTCATGGTCGGCATCGCGACCAACAACGGCACTGGCACCAGCACCGGCAACGGCTGGGGCCGCCCGATCAACATGTCGGCCAATGGCGGCATGACCCACTGGATCGGCTCGTGGGTCGATAGCGGCGGCGGCGCTGAACTGCGCTCGAACGCTGCGAGCTGGGGCCTCCTCGGCGCCACCTACAACGGCAACTTCGGCGGCTTCAGCGTCGGCGGCAGCGAGATCACCTGGACGGTGAGCATGGCTGCCCTGGGCCTGAACGTCGGCGACAGCTTCGTGTTCGATGCGTACTCCTCGGGTGGCGGCGGCTCGGACGGCGCGATCGATGCGCTGTCGCCCAGCTCGCCGAGCGTGGCGAACTGGGGTGACACGTTCACCACCACCACCGGCTTCAGCTACACCGTCGTGCCGGCTCCCGGCGCGCTGGCACTGCTGGGCCTGGCGGGCCTCGGCCGCCGCTCGCGCAAGTGAGCCAAAGGTCGCGCCCACCGGCGTGATCCTGACCTGAACACCCCCGCACGGGCGAGCGCCTGTGCGGGGGTTATCTTTTCCGGCGTTGCCCACCTCGATCCTTGGCATCTCCGCGTTCTTCCACGACAGCGCCGCGGCGCTCGTGCAGGATGGCGTGATCGTCGCCGCGAGCGAGGAGGAGCGCTTCTCGCGCGTCAAGCAGGACGACCGATTCCCCACGCAGGCTGCAGCGTGGTGCCTGCGCCATGCGGGGCTCTCACCGCATGAACTCGATGCGGTCGTGTTCTACGAGAAGCCTCTCGTCAAGTTCGGTCGCATCCTCGAGACCGCGCTGGCCACGGCGCCCTTCGGCTTCCCGCAGTTCGTCCGGGCGATGCCGGCATGGCTGCAGACGAAGCTCCACCTCCCGCGCGAGATCGACCGCGGCCTGGGCGGCGGCTACGACGGCCCGATCCTCTTCACCACGCACCACGAGTCGCATGCCGCGAGCGCCTTCTTCCCCAGTCCGTTCGAGCGCGCGGCGATCTTGACGCTGGATGGCGTCGGAGAGTGGTCGACGGCGACATGGGGTGTTGGATCTGGCAACGCGCTCGAGCTCCGCGAGGAGATGCGCTTCCCGCACTCGCCGGGCCTCCTCTACAGCGCCTTCACGCAGTGGTGCGGCTTCCGCGTGAATTCGGGCGAGTACAAGCTCATGGGACTCGCTCCCTACGGCGAGCCGCGGTTCGCACAGGCGATTCTGGATCGTGTCGTGCGGCTGCACGACGACGGGTCGTTCTGGCTCGACCAGCGCTGCTTCGATTACGTCGGTGGCTTGCGCATGACGAGCGGGCACCTGCATGCGATCCTCTGTGGGCCGCCGCGCGCGCCCGAAGCACCGATCACCCAGCGCGAGATGGATGTCGCCGCAAGCATCCAACGCGTGATCGAGGAGATCGTGCTACGCATGGCCCGCCACGTGCACGCCCAGACCGGCGAGCGCGCGCTCTGCATGGCGGGTGGTGTGGCGCTGAATTGCGTGGCCAACGGCCGACTGCTGCGTGAGGGGCCCTTCGAACGGCTCTGGATCCAGCCTGCGGCAGGGGATGCAGGCGGAGCGATCGGTGCGGCGCTGGCCCATTGGCATGTGCACCGCGGTGAGCCGCGCACGGTCCAGCCCGGTGATGCCCAGCAGGGAAGCCTGCTTGGGCCCGCGATCCGAGGGCTCGACGCTCGCGCTGAGCTCGAGTCGATGGGGGCCGTCGTCGAGGCTCATGACGAGCCGGCGCTCATCGAAGCCATGGTGGATGAGCTGGCTGCAGGCAGGATCGTCGGCCATGTCGAGGGGCGCGCCGAGTTCGGGCCGCGGGCGCTCGGGTGTCGTTCGATCCTGGGCGATCCGCGCGATCCATCGATGCAGCGGCGCATGAACGTGGCGATCAAGTTCCGCGAGTCGTTCCGGCCCTTCGCGCCGGCCGTGCTCGCG
>SYIB01000320.1 GCA_005798965.1 Planctomycetia bacterium | reverse complement strand
CTCGGCGTCGAGACGCTCGGCGGCGTCATGACCACGCTCATCGCGCGCAACACCACGATCCCGACCGCCAAGAAGGAAGTCTTCTCGACCGCGGCCGACAACCAGACCAGCGTGACCATCCACGTGTTGCAGGGTGAACGGCAGTTCGCCCAGGACAACCGCAGCCTCGGCCGCTTCGATCTCACCGGGATCGCCAGCGCGCCCCGCGGCGTGCCGCAGGTCGAGGTCGAGTTCAACATCGATGCCAACGGCATCCTCAACGTGAAGGCGACCGACAAGTCGACCGGCAAGGCGCAGGAGATCAAGATCACGGGCTCCAGCGGGCTGAGCAAGGATGAGGTCGAGCGCATGGCCAAGGAAGCCGAGGCCCACGCCGCCGAGGACAAGGCGCGCCGCGAACTCGTCGACCTGAAGAACCAAGCCGAACAGGTCTGCTACGCCACCGAGAAGGCCCTCGCCGAGCACGGCACCAAGGTCAGTGCCGAGACCCGCGCATCGGTCGAGTCGGCCGTGTCGAACCTTCGTGAGCGCCTGAAGGGCGATGACCGCGCAGCGATCGAAGCTGCCATGAAGCAGCTCAACGATGCCTCGATGGACCTGGGAAAGGTCGTCTATGAGTCGACCAAGGATCAGCCCGGCGGCGCGCAGGCGCAGGGCAAGAAGGGCGACGACGTGATCGACGCCGAGTACGAAGTGAAGGACGGGAACTGACCGCGCTTGCGGCAGCTCGGGCGTTCGCGACCAAACTCCGCCGGTTGCCACGCACGAGCCAACCAGCGTCGCGTTTGAGACGCCGCGCCGGAAGCATTCAGGGCAAAAAATGAGCCGCGGCCCCCATGGGCCGCGGCCGTCCCTTTCCCTATGCGCCCGCAGGGAGGTGCGGGCGAGAGGTTCGTCGGGCGCACCGAAACAGCGCGCGGCCCATCAGACCGAAAGCGTACCACCGCCATCGTCCGAGGCAAGTGGCCGATGCACGGACCAGGCCTCTGAATTGAACCGCGTTCAAAGCAGACTGAAGGCGCACATCGGGCTCCTGAGGCCACGATCGACAGATCCCGCTCCCCCTGCTAGGGTTACGGGTTCGCCAGACCGTCTCCCCTGGACCAAGGCCGGCGCCTTGGGGCTCGGAGACCGCATCAGGAACCGCCATGAACGCCATACGAGGCATCGCCGCCAGTCCCGGAATCGCCATCGGGACCGCCGTCATCGTCGCCGAGAGCCTGAGCCAGGTCAGTTTCCGGCAGGTCGCCCCGGAGGAGGTCGCTGACGAGCGCGCACGGCTCGAGGCTGCCTTGGCCGAGAGCGCCGCGGAACTGACCGAGCTCCGGGATGCAAGCGTGGCCACGATGGGGCGCGAGGCCGCCGCGATCTTTGACTTCCACCTTGGGCTGCTGCGCGACCGATCGCTGGTCGGCGCGATCGTGGCCGACATCGATCGCGAGCAGGTCTGCGCCGAGTACGCCGCCAGCGAGAACTTCGTCAAGTTCGCCGACCGCCTCCGTGCGCTGCCTGATCCGATGTTCCAGGAGCGCGCGGGTGATGTGGTGGACCTCGAGCGACGCGTGGTGAGCAAGCTCATCGGGGCGAGCGGCAAGCGACTCAAGGATCTCGGCGGGCCGGCGGTCGTGATCGCGCACGAACTCACGCCCAGCCAGACCGCGGAGTTCCATCGCGCCAAGGTCGTCGCCTTCGCCACCGACGCCGGCGGCCTGACTGGTCACACGAGCATCATCGCCAGGGCGCTGTCGATGCCGGCGGTCGTGGGCTGCAAGGATGCCACCGCGCAAATCGAGGATGGGGACCTAGTGATCGTCGACGGGGATGCTGGGCAGCTCGTCGTGCGACCCGACGAAGCCCTGCTGGCGCACTATCGCGCGCTCGCGCATCGGAGCGAGGCAAGGCGCGGCGTGCTGCGCGCGGGCGCCGACCTGCCGAGCGTGACCCGCAACGGCACAGCCATCAACCTGCTCGGGAACATTGAATTTCCCGAAGAAATCACGGCGGTGCTTGCCAACGGCGGCAGCGGTGTCGGGCTCTACCGGACGGAGTACCTCTACCTCACGAGCCCGCGGGTGCCCACCGAAGAGGAGCAGTTCCGTGCCTATGCCCGTGCGGTGGAACTCTGCGCCGGCCGGACGCTCGTGATCAGGACGCTCGACCTGGGAGCCGACAAGTACACCCAGGAACACCTCGATGAACCTGAGCGCAATCCCTTTCTCGGCTTGCGCAGCATCCGCTTCTGCCTGCAGAATCCGGACCTGTTCCGCACCCAGCTCCGTGCGCTGCTGCGCGCCAGCGCGCTGGGCCCGATCAAGGTCATGCTGCCCCTGGTCAGCAACGTCATGGAGCTGCGCCAGACCCGCATGATGGTGCACGACCTGTGCGAGGACCTCGACGAGGAAGGCATCCGCTTCGACCGAAACCTGCAGATCGGCATCATGATCGAAGTGCCCAGTGCGGCGTTGATGGCCCGAACCCTCGCCACCGAGAGCTCGTTCTTCAGCGTCGGGACCAACGACCTGAT
>SYIB01000319.1 GCA_005798965.1 Planctomycetia bacterium | reverse complement strand
GGACGGTGCCCGCACTACGATCGATGCGTGGCGACGTCACCTGCCCGCGAAGTCCAGACCTCGCAGCGCGCTCCGGCATCGCTGGCCGTGCGGATCGGTGCGGGACTCTTGTCCATCGTGGTGGCCCTGTGTGTGCTTGGCGGTGCTTGGGGCCTGCTTGCTGCCGGTGATACGGGCGTCGCACGCTACGAGGCACAGGACCTCTCTGCCTCGTTGCTTGCGCCGATGCAGCGCGATACGGCGGGCGCACTGCATCCCCTCGGTACCGATCGACTCGGCCGTGATCTACTGGCACGCTGCTGCGTGGGTGGCTGCATCAGCCGGCTGGTTGGGCTCTGCGCCGCAGCAGTCAGCGTCGGCGTGGGCACGCTGTGGGGCGCAACCAGCGCCGAAGCAGGGGGGCGGACCGACGGGTTCATGATGCGGATCGTCGATGTGCTGTACGGACTGCCGACGATCCTGCTCGTGGTGCTCATCGCCGTGGCTGCCGATGGTGCGCTCGAGCGCAGCGGCCTCAAGCCTGGCCCGACGGCGCGTCAGGCGATTGATCTGGCCATCTTGGTTGCCGCCATCGGCGGATTGAGTTGGCTCACGGTCGCTCGCGTGATCCGCGGTCAGGTGCTCAGCCTGAAGGCGCGCCCGTTCATGGAGGCGTGCACTGCGATCGGCATGGGGCGTACGCGCCGATTCTGGCTGCATCTGGTCCCCAATCTGTCGGGCCCGATCGTCGTGTATGCGGCCTTGGCGGTGCCGTCGGCCATCCTGAGCGAGAGTTTCCTCTCGTTCCTCGGCCTTGGCGTGCGCGAGCCATTGCCGAGTTGGGGGAATCTCGCGGCAGCGGGGCTTCCTGAACTCAATCCGGTCGTGAGTCGCTGGTGGCTGCTCGTCTTCCCGTGCCTGCTTATCGCTCTCACGCTGCTCTCGCTCAATCTCGTCGGCGATTGGGTGCGTGATCGTCTCGCCGGCCGCTGACGGGGCAGGCGTACGCTGCTTCGCGTAGCCTGCGAAGCCCGAGGTCAATCGCATGCAGAACCGATTCGGATTGAAGGATGTGTTCGTCGTTGTGCTCCTCCTGGCCACGCTCGCCAGCGTCTGGCTGTCGATGGTGCAGAAGACCCGCATCGAGCTCGCCGTCGATGGACTGCGCGTGAAGCTCGGCGAGATGGAGCGTCAGGCGGCCCTCTTCCAGCGCGAGGTCGAGAAGGGCTTCGCCGAGGGGGTGGTCGTGCAGCAGGGCACCAGCGGCGCGGCACCGGCCTCGGATGCATGGGCCCGCGCAGGCGTGGCCATCCAGCGTTGGCCGAATCCCGCACCTGCCACCAATCCGGAAGGCCAGCCCGGATTCTCGGTCGGCGGCGAGTTCACCGAGATCTTCGAGGCGCAGCCTGCCAAGCTCGTTCCGTACATCCAGTCCGACGTCTACGGCACGCGTGTGCTCGACCGCGTCTGCGAGGGACTCGGGTCCTTCGACCCGAAGACCCTGAAGATGGTGGGCGTGCTGGCCGATGCCTGGCAGATCGATCCCGATGGCCTCTGGATCCGCGCGCACATCAATCCGCGTGCGCGGTTCAGCGACGGCGCGCCGGTGACCGCAGAGGACGTTCGCTGGACGAACCTCGATTTCATCGCCAACCCCCTGATCGAAGCTGAGCGTGCGCGCAGCACGCAGGACAATCTCAAGGACGTCAAGGTCATCGACGAGCGCACGGTTGAGTTCCTCTTCAAGGAGCCGTTCTTCACCAACGTGCTGATCGCCTTCGGCAACCCGGTGCTGCCCAAGCACTGGTTCTCGAAGTTCGAGCCTTCGCAGCTCAACCAGGCCACTGGCCTCTTGATGGGTTCGGGCCAGTTCAAGCTTGAGCGGCTGCCCACGGGCCCCGAGGACCTCGGTGTGCAGTGGACCCCGGGCACCGACGTGGTGCTCGTGCGCAATGAGCAGTACTGGGCGACCAAGCCTTCGCTGGAGAAGATCCGCTTCAAGACCGTCAGCGATGAACTCGCGCGACTGGTCGCCTTCCGCAACGGCGAGGGCGACCTGATCACCCCCAGCTCGCCCCAGTTCAACAAGGTGACCCGCGAGGAGCCCGGCTTCGAGGAGAAGGCCTTCGCGCTCAAGTGGGTCAACATGCGCTGCGGCTACTCGTTCATCGCATGGCAGTGCGGGCCGCGTGCGGGCAAGGATCCCACGCCCTTCGCCGATGTGCGCGTGCGCCGCGCGATGACGCATCTCCTGGACCGCGAGCGCATGATCACCGACATCTGGGACGGCATCGGGATCGTGTCCAAGGGACCAATGAATCCCGAGAGCCCCGCGAGCGACCCGGCCACGAAGCCGCTCGCCTATGACCCCGAGAAGGGCAAAGCACTCCTGGCCGAGGCTGGCTGGCAGGACCGCAACGGCGACGGCATCCTCGAGGATGCGAGCGGCAAGAAGTTCACCTTCGAATACACCTACGCGAGCGGCGGCGAGATCAGCGAGCGCCTGGCGCGCTTCGTCAAGGACAGTTACGCCAAGGCCGGCATCGACGTCGTGACGCGACCGGTCGAGTGGAGCCGCTACCAGGAGATCCTGAAGCTGCGCGACTTCGATGCCATCACGCTCGCGTGGGGTAACAACGCTCCCGAGAGCGACCCGCGCCAGATCTACCACTCCGAGAGCATGAAGGAGGGGGGCGACAACTTCGTGCAGTGGAGGAACGCCGACGCCGACGCCCTCATCGAGAAGGGGCGGCGCACCATGGACGAGGCCGAGCGCATGCTGGTGTGGCGCCAGCTGGAGCAGGTGATCGCGACCGACCAACCGTACACGTTCGTCCGGGTCTCGCCGTGGCTTCGCTTCGTCTCGCGTGAGTACGGGAACGTGAACACGTACCGGACCGGCCTGCAGCCGGAGGAGTTCTTCCGCGTTGCACTGCCGGCTCCCGGCAGCGAGTGATCGCGCGCGAGCCGACTTGATCCGCCATGGCCACGTACCTCCTCCGACGCCTGCTGCTGATGATCCCCACGGTGCTGGGGATCACGCTCATGGTGTTCCTGCTCGTGGCACTGGCGCCCGGCGGGATCGGCGCGGGGCTCGCCGTGCAGGGCGGGCAGATGAGCGACACGAGCAAGGTCGCGCAGATGCAGGCGTACCTCGAGGACCGCTACGGCCTGAACGACAACGTGCTCGTGCAGTATGCGCGTTGGCTGGGCCGTGTGAGCCCGCTCAAGTTCGGCACCACGCCGCTCGTGGCACCGACCGGCGACCTCGTCCGCGAGCCACGCGACCTGCCTGAGCCCGTCATGGCCTGGGCGTTCCCTGCTCCCGGCTCCTTCATCGTGCAGTACACGGCCCCATCTGGCGAGGCGCTCGTCGAGGACTTCAAGCGCCTGCAGCGCGATGCCGAGGGTACGCGTCGCACCTACGTCGGTTCGGTGCGAGGCATGAAGGACGCGCTCGCCGACCATGTCCGTGCGCTCGGGGCGCCCTGGACTTCGCGGCTTGAGCCCAAGGGTGGTGCCGATCCCGAGCGCTTCCGCGACCTCCCGCTCAATGGTGATGCGCCAACGCTCATCAAGCTTCGTGTGGCTGCAGCCACCATGCACACCGCGTGGTCGCAAGCCGAGGCCGCGCGGCAGCGTGCCACGATCGCCTTCCTCGCGCGACCCTACCCCGCGGCCGGGCTTGAGATCATCCCCAACGCCT
>SYIB01000318.1 GCA_005798965.1 Planctomycetia bacterium | reverse complement strand
TCATCCCAGCTTCGACCGGTGCGGCCAAGGCCGCGGCGCTGGTGCTGCCGGAGGTGAAGGGCAAGCTGACCGGCATGAGCTTCCGTGTGCCGACCGCCGACGTGAGCTGCGTGGACCTGACCTTCCGCACCACCAAGCCGACCTCGATCGAGGCGATCAATGCGGCCATGAAGGCAGCCGCCGAAGGCCCCATGAAGGGTGTGCTCGGCTACACCGAGGAGGAAGTCGTCAGCAGCGACTTCATGAGTGATCCGCACAGCTCGATCTTCGATGCCAAGGCCGGCATCCAGCTCAATGACCGCTTCTTCAAGGTCGTCTCCTGGTACGACAACGAGTACGGCTATGCGAGCCGCTGCGTCGACATGATCGCGATGATGGCGAAGAAGGACGGCGTGGTCTGAGCGAGACGAGGGCCTGCGAAGGGGGACAACGACCGGAGGCAAGCCCGTATCCTCCGGACGATGTCCGCTCAGCCCCGTCCACGGATCTCGGTCAGGCCATCCTCGGCCGGCAGCGGCCTCTGGTGCGACGAAGCTGTTGCGTCGGGCTGCGTCGTGATCGAGTTCGATGGTGAGGTGCGTCCGGACCCTGCCCGATACAGCGTGCAGGTGGGCATCAATGAGCACGTCCACCCCGATGCCGATGCGGTGGCCAAGCACGACCTGACGCGGTTCCGGTGGCGCTTCCTGAACCATTCGTGCGCGCCCACGTGCCGCGTGGCGGGCCGCGGGCTGGTCGCGCTTCGCGACCTCGCGGCGGGCGAGGAACTGACGTTCGATTACAACGCGACGGAGTGGTCGATGGCCGAGCCGTTCCACTGCGTGTGCGGCATCTGCGGCGGCTCGATCGTTCGTGGCTTCGCACATCTTGACGCCGCTGCGCGGGCGGTGCGACGAGGCTGGATCGCCGGGCACCTCGTCGAGCGCATGAACCATGCAGACGCTTGATGCGATCTTCGCCGCATCGGTCGAGTTGCACCGCGACCGTACGGCGATCGACGTGCCGGCTGGGCAGGGTCGTCACGCCGTCCAGGTGACCTATGCGGAACTCGATGCGCGCGCTGCGGGAATGTGCGCAGCGATCCATGCTGTGGGCGGCGGGGTGCCATCGCCGCGCGGTGACGAGCAGCAGGTTGTGGTGGTGGTTTTGCCGCGCGATGGCGTCGAGGTGTACGCCGCGCAGCTGGGCATCGTGCGTGGCGGTCGCGCGTGGTGCTGCTTGGACCCGGTCCATCCTGATGCACACCTGGCGTCGGTGATCAGCAGCGTGTCGCCGGCGCTGGTCATCACCGACCATCGTCATGCCGATCGGTTGCGGGGTCTGGTGGGCGCGATCCCAGTGCTCGACGCGCAGGTGATCGAAGCGAGGGAGGGATCGGTGGCCGTGGCACGGTCGGTTCCCGATGGCGTGGCCTACGTGATCTCGACCAGCGGAACGACCGGTGCGCCCAAGGGCGTGATGGTGCGGCATGAGTCGATCGCCGCCTTGGTCGAGGCCGATCGTGCGCGATTCGGTCTTGGTCCCGGCGATCGCGTGGCCCAGTGCTCAAGCAATGCCTATGACAGTTCCATCGAGGAGACATGGCTCGCGCTCGCGGTGGGTGCCACGCTTGTCCCGGTCGATGACGAGGTGGTGCGGTCCGGGCCCGACCTGCCTGAGTGGCTTCGTACGCGGCGCATCACGGTCTTCTGCCCGCCACCCACGCTGCTGCGGGCGATGGGGGTCGTGGATCCCGCGCTGGAACTGCCTGCACTGCGATTCGTGTACGTCGGCGGCGAGCCGTTGCCGCAGGACGTGAGCGACCTCTGGAGTGCGGCGCTCTGGCTCGAGAATGGCTACGGACCGACCGAGTGCACCGTCACGTGCACGCGTGGACGCATGCGGCCGGGTGTGCCTGTGCACCTGGGCGATGCCGTGCCCGGCAGCCGCGCCATCATCGTGCGTGATGACGGCACCGAGTCCGCTGATGGCGAGGAGGGCGAGCTCTGGATGGCTGGCATGTGCCTTGCCGACGGCTATCTGGGGCAGCCGGCACTCACTGCACAGCGCTTCGTCGAGGATGCGCGCCATGGCCGTGTGTACCGCACCGGTGACCTCGTGCGCCGTACGAACGGCGCGATCGAGTACCTCGGTCGCATCGATGCCCAAGTGAAGGTGCGCGGACACCGGGTGGAGCTCGGCGCCGTCGAGGCGTGCCTCGCACGGGTTCGCGGGGTGCGCGAAGCCGCGTGCGCGCTCGTGGGCGAGGGCAGCGGTGCGCGGCTCGGTGCAGTCGTGGTTGGCGAGGCCATCGACTCGGATGTGGTGCTCGCCCACGCGCGGCTCCATCTGCCTCCGGCGATGGTTCCGGCGCTGGTACGCGAGGCGGCATCGCTGCCGAGGATGGTGAGCGGCAAGATCGATCGACGCGCGGTCGCCGGCATGCTTGCGGAGGGATCGGTCGACACCACGGGCTGGGACGACCAGGCCCGTGATCCATCGCGGCCGATCGTCGAGCGCGTGGCCGCCTGCGCAGCCGCCGCAGTCGCCGCGCGTCAACTACCCGGTGGGACGCAGCATTTCTTCGAGGATCTCGGTGGTGATTCGCTGCGCGCGGTCGACCTGGTGCTTCGCATCCGTCGGTCCATCGGCCTCGAGGCCACGGTACGCATGGTGTACGACGAGCCGACCATCGCGGGCCTGGCGCGGCGCGCTCAGGGTGCTTCCGCGGCGGAGCGGGCCGAGACGCAGGTGGTCGCGGCCGCACCGATGCGCCGCAAGCTCACGGCGTGGTCGGTGCAAGGAGGATCGCTCGGCCTTGGTGCGTTACTGACGGGCACCGTTGGTTCATGGCTTGCCTTCCAGGGGCTTCCTGCGGCCGTCGAGTCGGTGGGCGCGATCGGCCTTGCCATCGTCGCTCCGCTGGCCTGGGGCGCGTTGCGTTTGGCGTGGTTCCCCGCGTCGATCCTCTGCGCGTCGATCCTGAAGCGTGCGCTCATCGGGCGCTATGAGCCCGGGTGGGTGCCGGCGTGGAGCAGTCGCCATGTCCGCGAGTGGATGGTCGAGCAGGTCGGCAGCACCATTCCCTGGTCGATCGTTGAGGGCACCGCGCTGACCTCGTGGGGCTTGCGTCGCCTTGGCGCACGCGTTGGGCGTCGCGTGTTTGTGCATCGCGGCGTCAACGTGCTGCGCACCGGATGGGACCTTCTCGAGCTCGGTGATGGGGTGACGCTCTGCCAGGATGCGGCGGTGCTGGTCTCAAGGCTCGGCCGCGGGGGGGTCGAGCACGGTCGTGTCTCCATCGGGATGAACGCGACGGTTGGCGTGCGCGCCACCGTCGAGCCGGGAGTGTCGATCGGCGCTGGCGCCGTGCTGACCCCGTTGACCACCGTGCGTGCCGGTGGGAGCGTGCCGGTGGGCGCGTTGTGGAGCGGTGTGCCCGGCGTCCTGATCGGTCCTGTGGCCGAAAGCCGGCCCGAGGCTCGCGACGATCTTGGGCCGTTGGGTCACGCCGTGACCTCGCTGTCCTTACGCGTGATCGGACTTGTTGCGACCGGTGCCATCGCTGCGCTCTCGTGCTTCGTCATGGATCGCGCGCTCGACGGCGCGCTGGCCACGTGGCTTCGGTCCCCGATCGGATCATGGTCGCTGCTTGGTGCGGCCTGCGGGGCAGCGGTCCTGGCCGTGCCGCTCTGGCTGCTTGCAGCTGCGCTGGCGCTGCGCTGCAGCGGCGCGATCAAGCCCGGGGCC
>SYIB01000317.1 GCA_005798965.1 Planctomycetia bacterium | reverse complement strand
CAGCGCGGCCGGCCTGGCCCGCACGAGCCTCCTCTGCGTGAACAGCATCCCGCTGCACACCGGCACCACGATCGCGAGCGACATCACGATCGACTTCCTGACGCTGGATGACAACAACAGCGACATCGCCGACGGAACGCCCAACTACCCGGAGATCAACGGCGCGTTCAGCATCCACGGTCTGCCCGGCCCGGCGCTGCAGCTCTTGGCGTTCTCGTTCCCCAACGGGATCCCGGCCACGGTGTCCCCGGCTGGCAGCACCACGCTCGCCGTCAACGTCGCACCGCTCGCAGGCACCCCGCAACTCGGCAGCGGCACGTTCTTCTGGCGCAACGGCGGAACCGGAGCCTTCACGTCCGTGCCGATGACGCAGGGCGCATCCAACCAGTACACCGTCCAGGTGCCCGCCACGGCGTGCCTGAGCAACGTCCAGTGGTACGTGTCAGCCGCGACCACCAGCGGTTCGACGGTCACGAGCCCGAGCACCGCCCCGGCGGCGTTCTACAGCTCGCTGAGCGCGACGGCGGTCGATCAGGTGATCTTCGACACGATGGAGACGAACACCGGGTGGGTCGCGGGAGCCACGGGCGACACCGCCACGACCGGCCAGTGGGTACGGGTCGACCCCGTCGGCACTGCGGCCCAGCCCGAGAATGATTACGGTGCGGGCACGCTCTGCTGGGTCACCGGCCAGGGCGTGGTGGGTGGCGGCAACGGCGCGGCCGACATCGATGGCGGCACGACCACGCTCACGAGCCCGGCCTTCAGCCTGGCCGGCTTCGAGGACGGCATTCTGTCGTACGCGCGCTGGTACTCCAACAATGCTGGCGCCGGACCGAACGAGGATTCCATGCCGATTGAGATCAGCAACGACGGCGGTGCCACGTGGGTCCAGATCGAGCTGGTTACCGAGAACCTGAACGCATGGGCCCTCAAGTCGTTCCGCATTGGTCAGTTCGTGCAACCCACCGCCTCCATGAAGTTCCGGGTGCTGGCACGCGATCTGGGCACCGCCTCGCTCGTTGAAGCGGGCATCGACGACTTCAAGGTTGAAGGTGTGGCGTGCTCAGCATCCAACCCGGCCGACCTCGACGGCAACGGCGTGGTCGACGGCGGCGACCTTGGTCTGCTCTTGGCTGGCTGGGGATCATCGTCACCGGACCTGAGTGGTGATGGGTTTGTTGATGGCAGCGACCTCGGGCTGCTCCTCGCTGCCTGGGGCAGTTGAGCTCATCGATCCTGTGTGAGTTTCCAGCGGGCTCCGGCATATGCCGGGGCCCGCTGTGTTTATCAGGACAGCATCTCGATCGACTTTGCTTCGCGTGACCTGCGCTATACTCTCCGACCCTGCTTCCTGCGCATGTGGCGAAATTGGCAGACGCGCCAGCTTGAGGTGCTGGTGGGGCAACCCTTGGAGGTTCGAGTCCTCTCGTGCGCATTGACCGTCGCGGCTCCCGCGACGGTCTTTCTCTTTGGGCACGGTGCAGATTGCAGTGCCGCCGGGCGACGACTGACCTCGAACCAAATCATCCGCTCATGACCAGCCTCCCCGTCACCACCGAACCGACGCTGCGCGTGAACGAGGTGTTCCACTCGATCCAAGGCGAGAGCACCTGGGCTGGTGTGCCGATGGTCTTCGTCAGGCTCACGGGCTGCCCGCTGCGGTGCCATTACTGCGATACGAGTTATGCCTTCCGCGAAGGCACGACCATGCCGATCGCTGCGCTGATCGAGCGCGTGCGGGCGTTTGGCTGCCCCACGGTCGAGTTCACCGGCGGTGAGCCACTGGCGCAGCGCCATGCCTTTCTGGCCATGGCCACGCTCTGCGACGACGGTTTCACGGTACTGGTCGAGACCAGCGGATCGATCGACATCACCCCCTGCCACCCGGGCGTGATTCGCATCCTCGACCTGAAGACGCCCGGCAGTGGCGAGGCGGAGCGGAACCGCTGGTCGAACCTCGCCGACCTGCGGCCGCATGACGAGGTCAAGTTCGTGATCACCGACCGCGGCGACTACGAGTGGTCCCGCGAGGTCGTGGTGCGCGAGCGGCTTCACGAGCGCTGCAACGCCGTGCTCTTCAGTGCCGCGCACCGCCAAGCCGGCGACGCCGACATCCGCGGCTGCGAGGGACTCTCCCACCGCTCGCTCGCTGAGTGGATTCTTGAGGACCGCCTGCCCGTACGGCAACAGGGCCAGTTGCACAAGGTGATCTGGGATCCATCCACCCGCGGGGTCTGACCCCACGCGCGACCAGCGCACCCGGCCTTCGAAGCAGCACCGCCGCGCCGTCGTACCCGGTCAGTAGACCCAGCCCTCGATGAGCGCTGCCTTTGGTGCAACGGTGGGCGCCGGCTCGAGGGCCAGCACCAGTGCATCGAGCAGATCAGCTTCCTCGTCCGCGATCGCCTGCTCGCCCACCGACTCGGGCACGACCAGCCCGGCGCGCACGGCGCGGGAGAGAATGTCCTCGCGGACATCCCGAGGTCGCTCGCCCTTGCCTTTGTAGCCCTTGTGCGGCCAGCCACGGCGCTGCAGATCGCTCGATGGGCAGCTCTCGCACACGACCGTCTGCATGCCCGGAGCACCGGCAACCACTGGCTCGATGCAAACACCCGCCTCGGCCAGCGGCAGCAGGATCTCGCAGACGAACGTCCACGTCTGCTTGAACACACGCAGGTTCGTCGGCGGCATCGGTGTGCTGAGTTCGTGGTCGCATGCACGCCTGGGCTCCTGCCGCGTCAGCGTGCGCAGGCCGCTGCGCCAGTCACGCGCACCGGCAAAGCCCGCCATCCAGTCGGCACAACCTTTCCATCCGCTCACGCCCGCTTCCTCAAGCGTGGGCATGGCGAGACCCATCGGCGCATCGATGCGCCACAGGTGCGGCCGGCCATCGGCCGCGCTGGCTTTGATGCGTTCGAGCAGGCCCTTGCGATCGGCGCGCTCGACCTGCACCGGCGTGGTGCGACCATGCCGCGTGGCGATGCGGATCTTGTGCGCACCGCCGGATTCGGCACCGCTGAAGTCAACGCCGTGGATGATGAGCCAACGTTCCATCCCGCCGAGCCTATCCACACCCGCGAGAGGCCGCGTTCAGTTCATCGAACCGCAGCTGCCGGCGTTCTTGCCGCAGGGGCAACATCCGCCGGTGTGCACGTGGGTGCTGCCGACGGGCGAACCGCCCACGCCGAACACGCTGTGCCGACGCTTGAACGTGCGGCCCTTGCCGGCGGGATCCTCCACAGGGCCGTCGGCGTCCTTCATCGGGCGAAGCAGCTCGATGACCTCACCATCCTCGGTGCACTCGTACTCGTACAGGGGCATGGAGATCAGGATAGGCGACGACGATGATCGAGTGAAGCATCGTCGCGGCGGCTGCGGGCAGGCTTGCCCTTTGGCGCAACACCGCGCGCGGATGCGCCACCGCGCCGATCGCCAGCCGAGCGTGAACCCTTGGCGCCCTTGCGGACACCATCCCGTGCACCCATCGCGCCCCGCGCGCCATCTCGCATGCCGCGCGGTGCGGGCTTGGCGCTCGATCGCACTTCACCACGAGGAGCGGCTCGCGGTGCCCCATCACGCGGGCGTGGTACGGCGCGACTGCTTGCGGGCCCCCGCTGGTCGCCAGCTCGTGCCGGGCCCCGTTGGTCGCCAGTTCGTGCTGAGCCGCGCTCGGCGCCAGTTCGTGCTGAGCCGCGCTCGGCGCCAGTTCGTGCCGGGCCCCGCTGGTCGCCAGCTCGTGCCGGGCCGCGCTCGGCGCCACTTCGTGCTGAGCCCCGCTCGGCGCGGGCTTTCGCCGAGAGTTCGCGCGTGCGCTGCGCGCGGCGTTCGAGGCGATCACTCTTCTCGTTGCGGCGCGATGTGCGGATACCGCGTCGCTTG
>SYIB01000043.1 GCA_005798965.1 Planctomycetia bacterium | reverse complement strand
TCGGCGATCCGGCAGTACGAGGTGCTGCGCGTCGTGGCCGGCATCGGCCTGGCGGGGGAGCTCGGTGCGGGCATCACGCTGGTCGCGGAACTGGTGACCCCGGATCGACGCGGCATCGCCACCACGATCGTCGCCGCCGTCGGGATCTGCGGTGCCATCGCCGGCTATTTCGTGACGCAGGCATTCACGTGGCGGACGTCGTTCCTCATCGGTGGGGGGCTGGGCCTCGGGCTCCTGGCGCTCCGGTTCGGCGTGGTCGAGAGCGGCATGTTCAGCGCCGTGCAGCGGGCTCACCGCCCGGGCCGCGGTGCGTTCTGGCGTCTGCTCTGGCCGCGCGAGCGGCTGGTCCGCTACCTCAGTGTGGTGCTGATCGCGCTGCCCATCTGGTTCGTCGTGGGCGTGTGCGTGAAGTACAGCGATGTGATCGCTCGATCGATGGGCATCGTCGAGGCCGAGCGACCGGCGCCGGGCCGTGCGATCATGTGGTGCTACGTGGGGCTGGCAGTGGGGGACGTGGCGAGCGGACTCGCGAGCCAGTGGTGGCGCTCTCGCCGTGCTGCGGTCGCGGCATTCCTCATCATCACGACGATTGGGCTCGTGGCGTATTTCGGGATCGGCCGGATGCAGGCCTCGCTCGGTGCCATCTACACGATCATTGCCTTTCTCGGCTTTGGCATCGGCTACTGGGCCGTGTTCGTCACGACGGCAGCGGAGCACTTCGGAACCGATCTGCGCGCCACGGCGGCCACGACGGCGCCGAACCTCGTGCGCTGGTCGGCTGCCGGCAGCGGGGCGCTCTGGATCGCCTTCGAGCGCTGGATCGGCATCGATGATCCGTCCGCACCATGGCAGGCGGCCGCGCTGACTGGTGCAGTCGTCATGGCGCTCGCAGCCATCGGTTGGTTCGGGCTGCGCGAGACCTACGGCACCAGCCTCGACTGGACTGAGCGCTAAACCCGATAGGTTCGTGAGTCGTTACTCTCCGGGAGCATGTCACCCGATGCGCTGAGCGCGGCAGGACCCACCGTCATCGCCCTCGAGGGCGAGCTCGACGATGTCCGCGTGCGCGATGTCTGGGAGGACGTGGTCGGTCGCGCACGGGCCGCCGGAGTGGGCTCGGTCGTGGTCGATGCCACCAACCTCCGGGACATCGGCGGCACGGGTTTGCTGCTCCTCGCCGAGGTCCGCCGCACGGTGGTCTGGGCGGGCGGCACGATCGAGATGCGCGGGCTCACCCCCGACCAGGTTTCGCTCGTCGAGCGCGCAGTGGGCCACAAGCCGCCGGCCCCGCGTGAGGCTGAATCACACTTCGTCACCGATGTCGGAGAGACAGCGCTCAAGGCGCTGGACGAGCTCGCCGACACGGTGCGCTTCATCGGTGCCGTCGCAACCGATCTGGCGCACGCGATCCGCCATCCCGGGTCGTTGCGCTGGCGCGATCTCCTGCGGGTGATGGGGCAGTCCGGCATCGACTCGATGCCGGTGACCTGCATGCTGAGCGGGATCGTGGGTTTCATCATCGCGTACCAGATGATGCCTGCCCTCGATCGCTACGGCGCCGCGGACCAGACGCCCACCATCATGGGCTTTGCGATCATCCGTGAGCTCGGTCCGCTCATCACGGCCATCATCCTCGCGGGCCGCTCGGGCAGCGCTTTCGCCGCCGAGATCGGCACGATGAAGGTCACCGAGGAAGTCAACGCGCTCACCACCATGGGGCTGAACCCAGAGCGGTTCCTCGTCACGCCGCGTGTGCTTGCGGTGGCGATCACCACGCCGCTGCTCTCGGTGTTCGCGTCGTTCGCGGGCGTGCTCGGCGGTTGGCTCCCGATGGTCGCGCGTGACATGAGCCTGGAGCTCTACCTGCAGACCGTGCGCAACTCGATTGACCAGGTCGACTTCCTGCAGGGGGTCTTCAAGGCATTCGTCTTCGCGATCGTCATCGGCGGCATCGGCTGCCGATCCGGGCTCAAGACCCAGGTCGGTCCTGGCGCCGTCGGTGCCAGCACGACCCGCGCGGTCGTGGTGGGCATCGTGGCCATCATCGTCCTCGACGGCGTGCTCGTGGGTCTCTTCCATGCGCTTGGGATCTGAGCCATGCTGACCATCGCCGCATCCACCGAGACCGTGATCGAGGCCAAGGACCTGTCGGTCGGCTACGGCGGTCACGCGGTGCTGACGGGGATCAACTTCACCGTGCAGTCCGGCGAGGTCTTCGTGATCGGCGGTGGCTCGGGCTGCGGCAAGAGCACGCTGATGAAGGCGATGATCACGCTGCTGCCGCCGGTTTCCGGCACGCTCCGGATCACCGGGCACGACCTTGTCACCGGCGGCGATGCGGCCATCAACCAAGTTCGACGATCGATCGGCGTCATGTACCAGGGCGGTGCGCTCTTCGGCGGCCTGACGGTGCTCGAGAACGTTCGCCTCGCGATGGAAGAGCAGGGGTTCTTCACGTGGAGCGAGATGAACTCGCTCGCGCTGTCGCTCCTGGCCATGGTCGATCTCGATGAGCACTGCAACAAGATGCCCAGCGCGCTCTCGGGCGGCATGCAGAAGCGCGCTGCGGTGGCGCGTGCGATGGCCATGAGTCCGCAGGTCGTCTTCCTCGACGAGCCCAGCGCCGGCCTCGATCCCATCAGCAGCGCCGAGTTCGACCAGATGGTCGTGCGACTGGCGCGCTCAACTGGGCGTACCTTCGTGGTCGTGACCCACGAACTGCCGAGCATCTTCACCATCGCCGATCGGATGGTCGTGCTCGGTGGTGCCCAGAAGACCCAGTTGGCGATCGGCTCGCCGAAGGAACTGCTCGAGTCCGGCCCGCCGGAGGTCCGACGGTTCATGGCGCGCCAGCCCGAGGAAGACCGACCCCAAGGAGCAGCAACATGACCAGCAACAAACACGCCTACAAGGCAGGACTCTTCGTGCTCGTCGGTCTGGTGGCGATCGTCGCTGGCACGCTGGTGACGACCAGCCGAGCCCTGCTCCAGACCACGATCCCGATCAAGTCGTACTTCACGCGCCCGGTCACGGGTGTGGCGCGCGGCACCCCGGTCCGCTACCTCGGCGTGACGATCGGCAAGGTGACCGATGTGGGCTTTCCCGAGGGCCGCTTCGTCTATGACGACGGTGCCGTCAAGGCGGGCGAGTTCAACCGCAACGTCATCGTGAGCATGGACATCTTCGTGCCCGATGGGCAGATGACCGATGAGGTCCGCCGCGAGTTTTCCTTCGGCCGCAACTACGGTCTCTGCGCACGCGTGGCCACGGCGGGGCTGACGGGCCTGCCGTACATCGAGCTCCTGCATGAGCCTGACCAGTCGCTGCTCTCGATGCCTCCCGAGGACATGATGAAGGACGATGTCATCGCGATCGCGAGCACGGCAAGCAAGTTTGACGAAATGGTCGATTCGATCCAGGCCGCGGTGGCCAAGATCAGCCGCATTGACTTCGCGGGGCTCGGCGTGCGCATCGGTGAGCTGGTCGACACGGCCGACACGGCGATCAAGACCGACCTTCATCAGACGCTCACCAGCATCACCCAGACCAGCGACGAGGTCCGCGCGTTCCTGCAGAGCGGTGAGTTCAAGTCGACCGTGAAGGAGCTCCCTGAGACGGTCGCCAGCTTCCGCAAGGCGGCCGATGACATCCGCATGCTGGTGCGCCGCCTCGATGGCGTCGTGTCGCGCGGCGAGCCGCGCGTCGGCATGCTGATGGAGGAGCTGACAGCCGCCGCCCGGAGCTTCGAGCGCTTGGCGAACCAGCTCGAGCGCGACGCCGGATCCACGCTCTTCGCGCCCCCCGAACCCGCCAGCAGCCCATCGAACTCCTCAAGGAGCACCAAGCCATGACCAACGCCATGTCCCGCGTTCAGCGCATCTTCACCTCCGGCGCCATCGCTCGCGTGGCCGCGTCCATGCTCATGATCGGCTCGTTCGCCGCCGGCGGCTGTTCACTGATCGCCTCGCGCCCGGGTTCGACGCAATGGACCATCGATGCCGTTGCATCAGTCCCATCGTCCGAGGGGGCGCCGGCGCTCACGCAACTCGGCGTCGCACGGCCGCGCATGGCCGCGCCATGGAATTCCGACACCCTGGTCTATCACCATGCCAACGGCGAGGCCCGTGCCGACATCTACAACGGCTGGGTGATGCCCATCGACCAGATCCTGCAGTCGCAGATGGTCGACGTGCTCGCCCAAGCCAAGGCTGCGCAGTCGGTGACGACGGCTGGCCTCTTCGGCACGGATCAGTTTGCGATCGTCAGCAGCGTCCGGAGTTTCGGCGCCTTTTACCAAGAAGGCACCGCAGGGATCGCGCGCGTGAAGCTGCAGGTCCTGCTGCTCCAACGCACCATGGAGGATCCGAGGATCCTGATGGATCGCCTCTACGAACACGAGGTGCCCATCGCCGCCGATGATGCGGCGAGCGTGGTCAAGGGGCTCTCGGATGCCTACGGCCAGTGCCTGCGCGACTTGGTGCGCGACCTTCGCGCCATTCCCGTCGATGCACTCGCCAAGCCCTGAACCCTGCATGACCAACTCCACGCTGCACGCACTCCTGGGGGAGTCGATCGATTACGCGGGCCTTTTTCCGCCGGCATCGCTCGATGAGCCGACCGCCGTCTCCATGCACGCGCGCCTGCTCGGCGGTGGTGCTGCGTGGATCGGCGCCCGGCTGGTCTGGCCTGCAGGCCGTCTGTCTGCACTGGGTGCGCTGGCCAACGGGCACGCCCCTACGGCCGTGCCGCCGCGCACGGAGGGCGCGTGGGCAATCTCCGCCGTCACGCCTCCGGTTGCACAGTGGGATGATTTCACCGCGGCGCTGGCCGCTGTCGAG